>CADCTH010000233.1 GCA_902805495.1 uncultured Actinomycetospora sp. | reverse complement strand
GCCGTCGACGTCCGGCACCTGCAGGACAGCTCGTCGGCGAGGAGGCCGGCCATGCTCTACCGCGACGGCGTGCAGGTCGCGCAGTCAGACCTCCCGGCCACGCGGTCGCCCTGGCCGTCGCGGCGACCGTCGCCGCCGTCGAGCGCGGCACCGCGCTGCGGAGCCGCTGGCTGCTGCGGGGCGGGGCATGACCGCCCGCCCCGGGCCCCACCGCGACCCGCCCGGTGGTGACACCGGTCACTCGAGGTGGAGTGTGCCGCGACGGCCAGGTGTTCCGTCGGTGGTGACTCCGGCAGGAAGGCCACCCCCGATGACCCCCGACGTCACGCTCACCGTCGCCGACTACGCGCGTGCCGAGCAGATGCTCGCGCCGTACCGCGCCCGCCGGGTGCCCACCGTCGCGCCGCAGTGGCTCGACGACGGCGAGCGCTTCCGCTACGTCGCCGACGCACGCCACGTGCTCGTGGACCCGCACAAGGGCGAGCGGCGCGACCTGTTCGACCACGAGCGCCTCGCGGCCGCGCTGTCGCTGGCCTCGGGGCACCCGGTCGAGGCCGGCGCCCTGCCGCTGACGGCGGTGGAGGTCGACGGGGACGAGCCGGCCGTGCGCTTCTCCGCGTTCGGGCAGCGCTGGCGGTGGGCCGGGGGCGAGTGCACCCCGATCGACGAGACCCCGCCCGGGCCCCTGGAGGTCGCCTCGCCCGACGGGCGCCGGGTCGCGTTCGTGCGCGACGGGAACGTGTGGGTGCGGGAGGACGGGAGCGAGGTCGCGCTGACCGACGACGCGGAGCCCGGCCTGGCGTACGGGGCCGTGAACGCCCCGATGAGCATGCGGTCACTGCTGCGCTCGCTGGGCCTCGGGCCGGTCTTCCACGCGACCTGGTCGCCCGACTCGACCCGCCTGCTCGTCCACCGCCTCGACGAGCGGGGTCTGCCCGAGCAGGTGCTCGTCGAGTCGTCGCCTGCTGGCGGCGGGCGCCCGGTGGAGCACCGCCTGCCCTTCCCGGTGCCGGGCGACGAGGCGCACCCGACGATGACGTGGCACGTGTTCGACGTGCCCGCCGGCACGAGGGTGGACGGGCAGGACGAGCCGACGCCGATGGTGCACGGCACGGCGATCGCGTACTCCTGGTGGTCGGGCGGCCAGGTCCGCTACCTGCAGCAGTCCCGCGACGTCCGCACCCTGCGCCTGCGCTCGCTCGACCCGGCGACGGGGGAGACGGCGACGCTGGTCAGCGAGACCGGCGCCACCCGCGTCGACGCGACCCCGCAGCTCGGCGAACCGACGATGACCCACGTCCTCGACAGCGGCGAGATCCTCTGGTGGTCGCAGCGCGACGGCTGGGGCCACCTGTGGCTGTACCCGGCGGACGGCTCCGGAGCCGTCCCCATCACGTCCGGCCAGTGGCTGGTCCGCAGCGTGCTGTGGGTCGACCAGGAACGGCGCCGGGTGTGGTTCACCGCCGGCGGCCTGTCCGAGGACCCCTACGTCCGCCAGATCTGCCGGATCGATCTCGACGGCACCGGCTTCACCCGCCTGACCGACGACGACCTCGACCACGACGCCGTCGCCCCGGCCCGAGGCGGTTACATCGTCGACCGCGCGTCGGACTCCACGGAGGCGCCCCACGCCCAGGTGCTCGACGAGGACGGCCGCGTGCTGGTCGAGCTCGAGGCGCCCGACACCGAGGCGCTGCGCGCCGCCGGCTGGACCCCGCCCGAGCGGTTCCGCGCGACCGCCACCGACGGGCACACCCCGGTCTTCGGCCTGCTGTGGCGGCCGCACGGGTTCGACCCGCAGCGCCGCTACCCGGTGGTCGAGCACGTCTACGGCGGCCCGCAGAACTTCCGCGCCGGCCCGTCCTTCGACCCGATGCACCACGGCGACCCCGAGGCGTTGGCGGCGCTGGGCTTCGCGGTGGTCGCGATCGACGGGCGGGGGACCGCCGGGCGCAGCAAGGCCTTCGCCGACCACTCCTACCGCGACCTCGGCAACGCCGGCGCCCTCGACGACGACGTCGCCGCGATCCGCGAGCTCGGCCGGCGCCACCCGTGGCTCGACACCGACCGCGTGGGCATCACCGGCCAGTCCGCGGGCGGCTTCGCCGCCGCCCGCGCCCTCCTCGCCCACCCCGAGCTCTACGGGGTCGGGGTGGCGGTGTCGGGCAACCACGACGACGCCTTCGGACTGCAGATGTGGGCCGAGCACTACCACGGCGACCCCGACCTGACCGGGCTGTCCAACCCCGCGCTGGCGGCGAACCTGCAGGGCCGTCTCCTGCTGATCCACGGCGAGCTCGACGAGGTCGTGCTGCCGTCGCAGACCCTGCGCCTCGTCGACGCCCTCGTCGCCGCCGACAAGGACGTCGACCTGCTCATCGTCCCCGGCGGCGACCACGCGATGGTCCACCGCCGGCACCACCTGTACCGCCGCACCTGGGACTTCCTCGTGCGCCACCTGCACGGCACCACGCCACCGGCCCACCGCCTGGCGCCGCTCCCGCTGCCGCTCTGACGCCCGACCCCCGAGAGGAACCAACATGACCCGCCCCGGACTCCTGCCGGTCGAGGACGTCATCGCCCAGCCCGAGCGCGCCCGCGCCACGATCTCCCCGGACGGCACCCGGATCGCCTTCCTCGCGCCGTGGAAGCACCGGCTCAACGTGTGGGTGGTCGGCGTCGACGAGCCGCTCGACGCCGCCCGCTGCGTCACCGCGGCCGAGACCCGCAGCATCGGCGTGTACCACTGGGCCCCGCCCCGGTTGCTGCTCTACACCCAGGACACCGGCGGCGACGAGAACGCTCACGTGTTCCGGGTCGACCTGGACGACGGGTGGGCGGGGGAGGGCGCAGCGGAGGCCGTCGACCTCACGCCGTTCCCGGGGGCGCGGGTCTTCGGCCACGACCTCCCGCCGGGCCGGCCCGGGACGCTCGTCGTCTCGATGAACCACCGCCGGCCCGACGAGATCGACCTGTGCGAGATCGACATCGCGACCGGCGAGATCACGGTGCTGCTCGGGGGAGGTGGCGACGTCGGCGGCGTCCAGGTCGGCCCCGCGGGGGGCGTCGTCGGGCTCACCCAGAACGACGACGCCGACTGGGAGATCCACCACCGCGCCCCCGGCACCACGGAGTTCCGTGTCGTCGCCACCTTCGCCGGCGCGGACCACCCCGTCGGCCCCCACCCGCTGCAGCTCACCCCGGACGGCACGGCCGTGTGGGTCGGCCGCCACGGCGACACCGACCGGCTGCGGCTGGTGCGGATCGACCTGGCCACCGGCGAGGAGACCGAGGTCGGCGGCCACCCCTCTCACGACCTCGACACGCGCTCCCAGGTCTTCCCGCAGCTGCCGTCGCCGCTGATCACGGACGTCGCCGGCGAGCTGCTGGGTGTCCGCTACGCGCGCGAGCGCCAGGTGGTCGTGCCGGTGGCCCCGCACTTCGCCGAGGTGCTGGAGCGCCTCGAGGCGCTCTCGGACGGCGACCTCGGCCCCGTGTCGGTCGACGCGAGCGGGCGGCGGTGGGTGGTCGCGTTCACCCACGACCGCGACCCCGGCGCCACCTGGTGCTACGACCACGCCACGGGCGAGGCGCGCCTGCTCTTCCGGCCGTTCCCGCAGCGGGACCCCGAGGCCGCGGCCCCGATGACACCGGTGACGATCACCGCGCGCGACGGGCTGGCCCTGCCGTCGTACCTCACGCTGCCCCTCGACGCCGGGGACGCCCCGCCGATGGTGCTGATGCCCCACGGCGGCCCGTGGACCCGCGATCCCTGGGGCTACGACCCCGTCGTCCAGCTCTTCGCGAACCGCGGGTACGCCGTGCTGCAGGTCAACTTCCGTGGCTCCACGGGCTTCGGCCGCGCCCACATGCAGGCCGGGATCGGCGAGCTCGCGCGCCGGATGCACGACGACCTCGTCGACGCGGTCGAGTGGGCCGTCACCCAGGGCCACGCGGATCCGCAGCGGGTCGCGATCCTCGGCGGTTCCTACGGCGGCTACGCCACGCTCGTCGGGGTGACCCGCACCCCGCACCTGTTCGCGGCGGCGGTGGACTACGTCGGCATCTCGAACCTCGTGACGTTCATGCAGGCCCTGCCGGAGTTCCTGCGGCCGGGGTTGCGCACCAACTGGTACGCCTACGCCGGCGATCCGGGGGACCCCGCGCAGGTGCCCGACCTGCTCGACCGCTCCCCGCTCACCCACGCCGACCGCATCGTCACGCCGCTGCTGGTGTTCCAGGGCGCCAACGACGTCCGGGTGCCGCAGTCGGAGTCCGACGCGATCGTGGCGTCGCTGCGCGACCGCGGCGTCGAGGTCGGGTACCGCGTCTACGCCGACGAGGGGCACCTGTTCGCCCAGCCCGAGAACCTCGTCGACATGTTCACCACGGTCGACCGCTTCTTCGCCGAGCACCTCGGGGGTGCCGCGAGGCTCGCGTGAGGTCCAGGCCGGGGGCTCCCGGCGCGACAGGGCGCGCCACCGCAGGAGGAGCCGAGGTCGACCAGCGGTCAGCCCGTGCGGGCGAGGAGCTCGTCGAGCGTGAGCGCCGGGTGGCCGGTCAGGGTGGGGACGTCGTCGCCGACGCCCGCGAGCTCGCCCGCCGCGATGGCGGTGTACGTGCTGACCCACGCGTCGAGCTGCCAGTCCGGCGCCTGCCCGGCCCGGGAGGCGTAGGCCGCGGCGACGTCCTGGTCGGCGAAGGTCACGGCCCGGCCCTGGTGCCGCGCGATGACGGCGGCGGCCTCGGCGAGGGTCAGGGCCTCGCGCCCGGTGAGGTCGTAGGTCCGGCCGTCGTGGGGAGCGGGATCGGCGAGGACGGCGGCGGCCGCGTCGGCGATGTCGTCCTGCGCGACGGCGGCGACCCGGCCGTCGCCGGCGGGGCCGCGGATGACGCCGTCGGCCTCGACCAGCTCGGGCAGGAAGTCGAGGTAGAAGTTGTCGCGCAGCACGACGGCGGCGAGACCGGAGGCGCGCAGGTGCTCCTCGGTGGCCCAGTGGTCGCGGGCCAGGGTGAAGGTCGCGGTCGGGGAGGCGCCGTAGAACGAGACGTAGACGAGCCGGGCGACGCCCGCGTCGGCGGCCGCGTCGATGAAGGTCCGGTGCTGCTCCACGCGGTCGGGGGTCTCCGAGCCCGACACCATGAGCACCGTCTCCACCCCGGCGAGCGCGCTGCGCACCTGGTCGGGCCGGTCGTAGCGGCACGCCACCGGTGTCGCGCCCGGCAGCTGCGGAGCCCGCTCCGGGCTGCGCACGGCCAGGCGCTGGGCGATCCCGCGGTCGGCGAGGCGACGCGCGACGCGGCCCCCGAGACGGCCGGTCGCCCCGGTCACCGCGACGGTCGGGGTCTGCGTGTCCGGCACGTGGTCCTCCACCCTCCTGCTGGCGAGACGTCCCACGGAACACCGTGCCGCGGGGGCACGGTCAACCCCCGCGGCCTCGTCGGGGACACGTCCCCACGGGGCAACCGGTTCCTGCGGACGCCGACCGGTCGGCGGATCACGGCACGTAGCGTCGACGGGATGACGACCGAGAAGAGTGCGGCAAGGACGTCGTTGCCCGGTGCCGGGTGGGTGCGGCCGTGGATGCAGCTCGTCGAGCTCTCGTGGTCGGTGCCGGTCGTGATCGGCTACCGGACGGCGCGGATCGTGGCCGGCGGGTGGCCGCCGAGCGCCCGCGACCGCCGGGAGCTGGTGCGCATGGTCCAGGAGAAGGCCGAGACCTTCGGGAAGGTCGCCGTCGCCGCGGTGACGACGCCGCCGAAGGACACGGCGCGGGCCGTCGGCAACGTCGTCGCCCCGGTCCACCGCACCGTGGTGTCCAACCGTCGCCGGCTGGTGCGCTGATTGCCCCCTGGACTTGCCCCGTGGACGCGTGTCGTCCACCTCGTGGCCACCTCGGTGGGGGAGCGTCCGGGGGTCTCCACCCCCCCGGGTGGGTGTCGCCTCGCCGAGAGGAACCACCACGCATGTCCGACGGACTCGCCGGCGGCCTGTCCCGCCGCGGTTTCCTGACCCGTTCCGCCGCGCTCGCCGGCGGCGTCGCGCTGCTCGGCAGCGCGGAGGGTCTGTTCACCGCACCCAACGCGGGCGCCGCGCCGGGGCCGGGCGGGCCGGGTGGCCCGGGGTACGGCCCCGTCGTCCCCGACCCCGCCGGTCGGCTGGCGCTGCCGCAGGGCTTCCGGTACGCGGTCGTCTCCGAGGCCGGGGTGACCCGCCTGGACTCGGGGGAGCGCAGCCCCACCAGCAGTGACGGCATGGGCGCGTTCCCCGCCCGCGGCAACGGGACGGTGCTCGTGCAGAACCACGAGCTCCGCGGGGCCCGCGCGGCCGCCGGCCCGCTCGTCGTGCCGACCCCGCCCGAGTTCACCTACGACCCGCAGGCGCCGGGGGGCACCACGACGATCACCGTCGACCGCGACGGCCGCCGTCAGGGCGAGTACGTGTCCCTGGCCGGGACGTCGACCAACTGCGCGGGCGGCGTCACGCCGTGGCAGACGTGGCTGTCGTGCGAGGAGACCGAGGACCTCGCCGGGGTGAACGGCTACACCAAGGATCACGGTTACGTCTTCGAGGTCGACCCCGAGGACCGGGACGCCAACAGGAACCCGCAGCCGATCAAGGCCCTGGGCCGCTTCGCCCACGAGGCGGTCGCGGTCGACCCGGCCAGCAGCGCGATGTACCTCACCGAGGACGCGGCGACGCCCAACGGCCTGCTCTACCGCTGGACCCCGCCGCGGGGCTTCCGCGGCGGCAAGGGGGCCCTGCGCCGCCTCGGACCGGCCGACGGGGCCTACGAGGCGATGCTGTGCACCGACGCCGCCGGGACGCCGATCGACGACCTGTCGCGGGCCACCGAGGTCGGCACGACCTACCAGGTGCGGTGGACCGCGGTGCCCGACCGCGACGCCCGGCTCGTCCCGACCCGCCTCCAGCTCAACCCGCCGCAGGTCACCCGCGGGCGCAAGCTCGAGGGCTGCTGGTGGGGCGACGGCGGCGCCTACGTCGTCGCGAGCTTCGCCCGCGCCGAGAGCCCGGTGCCCCACGACGGTCAGGTGTGGTTCCACGACCCGCGCCGGCAGACGCTGACGCTGAAGCTGCGCTTCGGGGTCAACCCGACCCCCGACCAGGACGGGGTCAACTACGACGGGCCGGACAACATCACCGTCTCCCCGTGGGGCGGCGTGATCCTGGCCGAGGACGGCGAGGGCGTGCAGCACCTGGTCGGGGCGACACCCTCGGGCCAGACCTTCCCGATCGCCCGCAACGACCTCAACACCAACGAGATGGCGGGCCCCGTCTACTC
>CADCTH010000232.1 GCA_902805495.1 uncultured Actinomycetospora sp. | reverse complement strand
GGGCACGTTGCGCATGATCGACAGGCTCGCGCGGCTGCCGGACGTGCCCCTCGTGGACGTCGGGGTGGCGCGAGGCGGGGCTCGGTAGCCGGAACGTCCCCGACCTCGTCCTGACGTACTAGCGCGGAACCGAGGTCGACCAGGCCGTGGAGCCCGAGGACCAGGACGTCGCGGGGGGACGGGCCGGTCCAGTACCGCGCGGTCGGACGGCTCGTCCACGGTGCCCCGCATCGTCGTCGCCCAGGGTCACGAGGGCCTCGAGCGGCGATCGTGACACCGCAGCGGTCGGGACGAGGGCCGATCCGCGAAAGTGCTCAGGCCAGCTGCCGGAACCGGCTGGGGCTCACGCCCCGGGTCCTCTTGAACGCCGCGCTGAACCCGAACGCGTCGGCGTAGCCCACGGCGCGGGCGACCTCGCCGACGGCGGCCGCCTCGTCCTCCACCAGCCGGTCCGCGGCGAGCGTCATGCGCCAGCGGGTGAGGTAGGTCAGCGGCGGTTCGCCGACCAGGTCGGTGAAGCGCTTGGCCAACGTGGCGCGCGAGACGCCGGCCCGCGCGGCCAGCGCGGCGACGGTCCAGGGCGCGGCGGGCTCGGCGTGCAGCAGGCGCAGCGCGTCGCCGACCACCGGGTCGCGCTGGGCCGCGTACCAGGCGGGCGGCTGGCCGCCGGGCCGGTCGAACCACTGCCGGATCGAGCAGACGAGCAGCCAGTCCAGGAGCCGGTCGAGCACCACCTGCTGGCCGGGGGCGTCGGTGGCGACCTCGGCGGCGAGGTGCTCGAGCACCGGGTCGCCCGTGCCGCCGGAGTCGACGCGCAGCACGGTCGGCAGGGCGTCGAGCAGGCGGTCGCCGATCTCGCCGCGCACCGGGTAGGCGCCGACGATCAACGTCGTCGCGTCGGTGGCGCCCGCGTCCCCGGGGTCGTGCCAGCCGCGGCGGTACCGGGCGCCGCCCTCCTCGGGGGCGATGCAGTGCTCCCCGCAGTCGAGGGGCTCGGCCGAGGTGCCGGGCTCGTCGACGACGGTGAACGTCGCGGGCCCCCGCACGATCACCGTGTCGCCGGGTCGCAGCGGCTCGGGTGGCAGGCCCTCCGGGACGATCCAGGCGTCGCCGCCCAGGACGGCGCACAACGTCAGCGGCGCGCCGTCCACGAAGCGCAGCGCCCAGGGCGGCGACAGCGTCGAGCTGCCGAACAGCGAGCCCTGCGCCCGCACCCCCCGGAACAGGTCGGCGAAGGCGTCCACCCGACACAGCCTAGACGTTCACGCAGGCAGATGCGCGTCTCGCCCATGGCAGCGTCCGGCGCGGCGGGGTTGACTCGGGGCCATGACCGAGCCCACCACCCTCGTCCTCGGAGCCACCGGCAAGACCGGGCGCCGCGTCGCCGCCCGGTTGCGGCTGCGCGGCGCGGAGGTGCGCGCCGCCTCGCGCTCCAGCGCGACCCGCTTCGACTGGTCCGATCCCGCCGGCTGGGACGCCGCGCTGGAGGGCGTCACCGCCGCGTGGGTGGTGCCGCCGTCGGTGCCCGGCCCGGTGCACGAGTTCGTGGCCCGCGCCGAGGCCGCCGGCGTCAAGCACCTGGTCCTGCTTTCCGGGCACGGCGCCGACACCTGGGGCGACTCCCCGTTCGGCCGCGACATGCGCTCGGCCGAGAACGCCGTGCGCGGCGCGTCGCTCGACTGGACCGTGCTGCGGCCGGCGAACTTCGCCCAGAACTTCGACGAGGAGCTCTGGCACGCGCCCCTGCTCGCCGGCGAGCTGGCGCTCCCTGCCGGTGCGGTCGGTGAACCGTTCGTCGACCTCGAGGACGTCGCCGACGCCGCCGTCGCGGTGCTGGCGGACCCCGGCCGGCACGCCGGGCAGGTCCACGAGCTGACCGGGCCGCGGTCGATCACCTTCGCCGAGGCCGTCACGCTGATCTCGCGCGCGGCGGGGCGGCCGATGACCTACCGGCAGATCACGCCCACCGAGTACACCGCGAGCCTCGTCGACCAGGGCGTCGGCGAGGAGGACGCCCACCACGTCGCGGCGATGTTCGAGATCATGGAGCGCGGCCTGCTCGCCGCGACCACGGACGGGGTCGCCACCGTGCTGGGTCGTCCACCCCGGGCCTTCGAGGACTACGTCGTGCGCGTCGCGGCCGCGGGGGCGTGGGAGCGATGAGCGCGCCGGACCAGCTGACCGCCGAGGACCTCGCGTTCCTCGCCCGCCCCCTGCTCGGGTTCCTGACCGTGGCCGCGGGGCCGGTGCCGCCCCAGCCCCGCCCGGTGTGGTTCGAGGCCACCGCCGAGGGGACGATCCAGCTCTTCACCGGACCGGACACGCTCAAGGTGCGGCGTCTGCGGCGCGACCCGCGGGCCTCGATCATCGTGGCCTCCCCGGCCACCGAGCGGGAGCGCTGGGTGGCCGTCACCGGCTCCACCACGATCGAGACCGACGGCGCGCACGACCTCGCCGACCGCCTCGCCACGCGCTACTGGGACCTCGACGACCCGGTCCGGGCCGCCGACCGCGAGGCCCTCCTGAGCGACCAGTACGTCCGGATCGTCATCCACCCCGAGACCGTGCGCCGCCTCGCGTTCTGAGCCTCAGCGCCCGAGGGCGCTGCGCAGGTCGGAGAAGAGCTCGCTGCGGCTCGCCGAGCCCAGGCGGTGGCGCAGGCGCGCGACGTGGTGCTCGACGGTCTTGGCCGAGAGGAACAGCCGCGCGCCGATCTCCGGTAGGTCAGGCCCTCGACGACGAGGGCCGCGACCTCGCGCTCGCGGTCGGTGAGCACGACCCGGGCCGCGCGCGGCACGGCCACCTCGGTCGCGGGGTCGGCGGGCGTGGCGCCCGGGACGAGGTCGCGGGCGCAGGCGAGCAGCGCCGAGGCGGCGCGGCGGAGGACATTCGTGCAAGTGGCGCGGGCCGGACCCTCAGGCAGGGTCCTCGTGGTCGAGCTCGACGCGGGAGAGAGGCCGGTACCCGTAGCGGGTGACGGCCTGCTGTTCGAGACGTTCGTGGATCGCGGTGGGGAAGGTCCGCGGCCACTGATCGGTCATCCCGGTGGTGGGGTCGACGTCGCGGAGGCGGATGCGGTGCAGGTTCGCGACCAGCTGCGTCACGAGGTCCTTCAACGTCGTTCGGGTCCTGAACACGCACGCTCCGCGCTCGGCCGACCAGATGTCCGCGGCATCCGTGGACGTGGAGGAGTCCGCGAGGTCGTGCAGCGCCACCCCGACACCGCCGTCCGGGTCGAGCACCAGGTCGAGGAAGTGGCCGCCGCCGATCTCGCGGGCCCAGCGCACGCTCGCGGAGGACCGACCGTCGAGCAGGTCCTCATCCAGTGCGTGCGCGACCGAACCGTCGCGTCACCGCGGGTCAGGGTCAGATCGCACCACCCGCCGCGGAAGGACAGGCGCAGAGTGAAGTCGCTCATGAGGTGGTCGGAGCCTAAGGCCTCACCAGCCGGGGACGAAGTCGGCGCAGGCCCGCCAGTTGTTGCTGTCGCTCGTGAACAGGGTGACGACGCGTCCTGTCGCCTCCTCCCACACGATCGTCGCGGACCCGCCGTCGCCCCGGGTCATCCGCAGCGCGAGGTTGGCCTGGTTCGCGGCCACCTCCGTGCCCCACCGGACGGCGTTGGATGCGCACTTCCGGAGATCGGTGTCATCGGTCCCGTCCGGGACACCAGGAACGGCGTGGAGCGTTCGGTGGCCGTTCGGTCGAAGCCTTCGCGATCGCGAACGCGGCAGCCCGCCACTCCCCGGCCGCCCGCGCGACGCTCGCCTACCATGGAGGGTCGGACCGACGGGACGTGACGGCTCACGGGGAGGTGGACGCGGTGAACGCCGAGGAGCGCCGCGTCGCCGTGCTGCGCGCGATCGTCGCCGACTTCGTCAGCACGAACGAGCCGGTGGGCTCCAAGGCCCTCGTCGAGCGCCACAACCTCGGGGTCTCCAGCGCCACGGTGCGCAACGACATGGCCGCGCTGGAGGAGGAGGGCTACATCGCCCAGCCCCACACCAGCGCCGGGCGCATCCCCACCGACAAGGGCTACCGGCTCTTCGTCGACCGGCTGCACCAGGTCAAGCCGCTGTCGGCGGCCGAGCGGCGGGCGATCACCCAGTTCCTCGAGGGCGCAGTCGACCTCGACGACGTCCTCAAGCGCAGCGTGCGCCTGCTCGCGCAGCTCACCCGCCAGGTGGCCGTCGTCCAGTACCCCACGCTCACCCGCTCGACGGTGCGCCACCTCGAGGTCGTGCGGCTGACGCCGGCACGGCTGATGCTCGTGCTGATCACCGACACCGGGCGGGTCGAGCAGCGCGTGGTCGACCTCGGCGACGTCCTCGACGAGGAGGACGTGTCCCGGCTGCGCACGCTGCTCAACAACGCGCTGGTCGGGCAGCCGCTCGCGACGGCGTCGGTGCGCATGTCCGAGCTGCCCGAGGACGCGCCCGACGGCCTCAAGTCGCCGCTGGTCAACGTGGCGGCGGTGCTGGTCGAGGCGCTGCTGGAGCGCCCGGAGGAGCGGCTCGTGCTCGGCGGCACGGCCAACCTCACCCGGGCGGGCACCGACGCGACGGCGCTGCGCGGCATGCTGGAGGCGCTGGAGGAGCAGGTGGTCGTGCTGCGCCTGCTCACCTCGGCGAGCGACGCGGGCACGGTGACCGTGCGCATCGGCGAGGAGAACGAGTCCGAGGACCTGTGGAGCGCCTCCACGGTGTCGATCGGGTACGGGTCTCTATCTTCTACGGGGCAGGGGAGTACGGCCCTGGGCGGGATGGGCGTGGTGGGGCCGACCCGCATGGACTACCCCAGCGCGATCGCGGCGGTGCGTGCGGTCGCGCGCTACGTCGGTGAGATCGTCGGGGGACGCTGAGCGCCCGCACGCGGGTGACGGCACGAGCGACAGGACGGACGAGGACCAGCGTGGCGAAGGACTACTACGGAATCCTGGGCGTGTCCCGGGAAGCGGACGAGGGCGAGATCAAGCGGGCCTACCGCCGTCTCGCCCGGGAGCTGCACCCCGACGTCAACCCGGACGCCGAGACCCAGGCCCGGTTCCAGGACGTCAAGAACGCCTACGAGGTGCTGACCGATCCGCAGAAGCGGCGGATCGTCGACCTCGGCGGCGACCCCCTGGACACCTCCCCGCGGGGCGGTGGCGGCGCCGGGGGCTTCTCGTCCGCGGGGTTCGGCGGCCTCGGCGACATCATGGACGCCTTCTTCGGCGCCGCGGGGGCCACCGGCGGGCGGGGGCCGCGCAGCCGGGTCCAGCCCGGCGAGGACGCGCTGATCCGCATCGACCTCACGCTCGAGGAGTGCGCCACCGGCGTCGCCCGCGACCTCACGGTCGACACCGCGGTGCTCTGCGAGAAGTGCCACGGCGGCGGCGCCGAGCCGGGCACCCGCACCGAGACCTGCGACACCTGCGACGGCCGCGGCGAGATCCAGAACGTCCAGCGCTCGTTCATCGGGCAGGTCGTCACGGCTCGCGCGTGCCCCGTGTGCCGTGGCACCGGCGAGATCATCCCGAGCCCGTGCGCCCAGTGCGGCGGCGACGGGCGCGTCCGCTCGCGGCGCACCGTCACCGTGCAGGTGCCCGCGGGCGTCGGCGACGGCATGCGCATCCGGATGGCCAGCCAGGGCGAGGTGGGCCCCGGCGGCGGCCCCGCCGGCGACCTCTACATCGAGGTCTCCGAGGAGCGCCACGACTACTTCACCCGCGACGGCGTCGACCTGCACTGCCACGTCAGCCTCCCGATGACCGCCGCGGCGCTGGGCACGACGCTGCCGCAGCGCACCCTCGAGGGCGACGAGGAGCTGACGATCGAGCCGGGCACCCAGCCGAACACCACCCTGACCCTGCGCGGGCGGGGCATGCCGCGGCTGCGGTCGACGGGGCGCACCGACGGGCGCGGTGACCTGCTCGTGCACCTCGACGTCCAGGTCCCCGACCGCCTCGACACCCGCCAGACCGAGCTCCTGCGCGAGCTCGCCGAACTGCGCGGTGAGGAGCGCCCGGAGCTCGCGGCGCACCGCAACGGCCTGTTCGGCCGCCGGCGCTCGGGCGGCCGCGCACGGTGACGTCCCCCGGCGCCTGGACCCGCCCGGCCCTGTTCTGGGTGGACGCGGTGCCCGAGACCGGTGAGGTCGTGCTCGACGGCTCCGAGGGCCGCCACGCCGCCGACGTGCGCCGGGTCCGCCCCGGCGAGGTCGTGCTGCTCGGCGACGGCGCCGGGACGCGGGCGCGCGCCGAGGTCACCGAGGTGGCCAGGGGCCGGGTGGGCACGGCGGTCCTCGAGCGCCGGCACGACGCGGCGCCGGTGCTGCGCGTCGTCCTCGCCCAGGCCCTGGTCAAGGGCGACCGCGGCGAGCTCGCGGTCGAGCTGGCCACCGAGGCCGGCGCGGACGCGGTCGTGCCCTGGCGCGCCGAGCGTTGCGTCGCGCGCTGGGAGGACGGCCCGCGCGGCGACAAGGCCCTGGCCCGCTGGCGCTCCACGGCCCGCGAGGCCGCCAAGCAGGCCCGGCGGGCCTGGTCGCCCGAGGTGACGCCGCCGGCGTCGACCCGCGACCTCGCCGGTCGCGGCGCCGACGTGCTGCTGCTGGAGGCCACCGCCGACCACTCGCTGGCCACGGTCCCGCTGCCCGACCGGGGCGAGCTCGTGCTGGTCGTCGGCGCCGAGGGCGTCGTCACCGACGACGAGCGGGCCGTGCTCGCCGGCGCCGGCGCGCGCGAGGTGCGGATGGGCCCGGACGTGGTGCGGACGTCGACCGCGGCGGCGGTGGCGCTCGGGGCCCTGGGCGCGCGGACGGCACGGTGGGGGTGAGCGTGACCCGACGCAGGGTGCTCGCGGGGCTCGGCGGTCTCGCCGGCCTGGCCGCCTGTGGGCGCGTCGCCACCCCGGCGGGCGAGGTCGAGGTGCCCGCGCCCCAGCCCGGGACGCCGGACCCGCGCCCGTTGACCTACGGCGGGGACCCCGCCCAGTACGGCGTGCTCCACCTGCCGCCCGGGACGGGGCCGGTCCCGGTGGTGGTCGTC
>CADCTH010000231.1 GCA_902805495.1 uncultured Actinomycetospora sp. | reverse complement strand
GACCACCGCTGGCTCCAGGCCGCGGTCGGGCACGGCACCCTCGACTCCGGTGCCCGGGACGACGCCGGCACGGTCCGCCGGTGGGCGTGCGACGCCGAGATCATCCCCATGGTGCTCGGGTCGAAGTCCGAGCCTCTCGACGTGGGGCGCCTGGCCCGCACCGCCACCGACGCCATCCGCCGCGCGCTCAACCTCCGCGACGGCGGCTGTGTGTTCCCCGGCTGCACCCGACCACCCCTACGCTGCCACGCCCACCACGTCGAGCACTGGCTCGACGGCGGCGACACCGCGGTCGAGAACATGGTGCTGCTCTGCCAGCACCACCACCTGGTCATCCACCACGACCACTGGCACCTCGAGATGATCAACGGGCTCCCGTGGTTCACACCCCCACCCTGGATCGACCCCGACCAACGACCCCGCCCCGGCGGACGACCACGCGTCCCCACCTAGTGGTGCCGATCGCGTCGGGGCGCTCACCCCTCGACGCGCATCCGCCACGCGTCGGTCACCAGTTCGCCGAGCCGGTCGACGTCCACCTCCGGCAGCCGCAGCAGCACCAGCGGCAGGCCCTCGTACGACGGCGTGGAGAAGAAGAGGTCGGGCTCGCCGCGCAGCAGCGCCAGCCGCTCGGCCTCGTCGCCGACGAACAGCACCGCCACGTCGGTGCGCAGGACGCGGCGCCCGCCGCTGCGGTCCGGGTAGGACCAGATGAAGCCCTGCCCGTGGACGCGGAAGTCGAAGCCGTCGCAGTCGCGCTCCTCGACCTCGGCGAGACCGAGCGCGAGCCGGCGGACGTCGTGCACGTCGGCCACGCGAGGACGCTAGCAGCACGGCGGGACGCTCCGCCGCTGCTCAGCCCCGTGGCGGGACCTGCCACGCTCGTGCCCGTGAGCCACCCCGCCGACGCCCGGGCGCTGCTGCCCGACGCCATCGACCGCTTCACCGCCCGCGTGCGGGCGGTGGACTCGCACGCCTGGGACGCCCCGACGCCGTGCACCGCGTGGCCGGTACGCGACCTCGTCGCCCATCTGTGCTCCGAGCACCTCTGGGCGCCGCACGTGCTGGCGGGCGAGTCGCTGGACGCGGTGGGGGACCGGTACTCCGGCGACCGGTTCCGCGACGACCCGATCGGCGCCTGGCACCGGGCCGCGGCCCGCTCCCGGCCGTGCTGGACGGCGACCGCGACGCACGCCGACCCGGTGCACACGTCGTTCGGGCCGCTCGCGGTGGCCGAGTACGCCGAGCAGATGCTGCTCGACCTCACGGTGCACGAGTGGGACCTCGCGCGGGGCGCCGGGCTGGCCGAGGACCTCGACCCGGCCGGGGTCGACCGCGCGCTGGACTACCTGCGCGGGGACCCGATCATGCTCACCGGCCCGGGCCTGTTCTCCGAACCCGTCACCGCGGACAGCCCCGCGTCGCGCGACGAGCTGCTGGCGCGGCTGGGGCGCCGGGTCGACCGACCCCTCAGCGGTGGTGGCGGTGCTCGGCGACGTCGCGCAGGCGGCTGAGCGCCTCGGTGTTGCGCAGCAGGATCCCGGGCGCCTGCACGAAGCTCGGCACCAGCCACCCCACGCCGCGCTCGGCCTCCTCGGCCATGTGGATCCGGCAGCCCTCCGGGGTCGGCTCGAGCCGGATCACGACGCGCGCGCTGCCCGCCGGCCACGCCTTGGCCTGCAGCGTCAGCATCCGACCGGGCGCGACGTCGAGGACGGTCGTGGTGTCGGAGAGCTGGAGCGGCCAGACCCCGACGCTGTGGTGCAGCCGCGACCCGACCGCCGGCCAGTCGTCGTCCACGGCGCGCATGTGCGTCGCCCCCACGACCCACAGGGGGTAGAGCCAGCCGTCGGCCAGCACCGCCCACACCGCGTCGGCGCCGACCGACACGTCGATGCTCTTCTCGGGCGTGCCCACGGTCCACCTCCTCCTCGTTCGCGGCTCGACGGGTCCTCCTACCCGCTTCCGCCGCGCGCGCACCGCCGCCCGCGCGGCAGGATCGCGCCCGTGACGTCCCCTCCTGGCCTCCCCGTGACCGTCGACGTGGACGCGGCCGGCCTCGCCGTCGTGACGATCGACCACCCGCCGCTGAACCTCTACGACGACGCGCTGCACGCCGCCCTGCGCGACGCGGTCGCCGAGCTCGAGCGCTCCCGACCCCGCGCGGTGCTGGTGCGCGCCGAGGGCAAGGTGGTCAGCGGCGGCGTCGACGTCAAGCAGGTGTTCCACCCGATGGCGCAGGGCGGGGACGTCGAGACGGGGACCGCGTACTTCGCCGAGCTCGTCGACACCGGGCGCCGCCTGCACCACCTGCCGTGCCCCACGGTGTTCGCCGCGCACGGGCTGACGCTGACCTGGGCGTTCGAGGTCGCGCTGGCCTGCGACCTCATCGTCGCCACGCCCGCCGCGTCGTTCGGGCTGATCGAGGCCACGGTCGGCCTGACCCCGGCGATGGGCGGCACGCAGCGCCTCGCCGAGCGCGCGGGCGCGGGACGGGCGCGGCTGCTGGTGATGACGGCCGGACGGTTCGGCGCCGAGGAGCTCGAGCGCTGGGGCGTCGTCGACCGGCTGCTGCCCGAGGACGGCTTCGACGCCGCGGCCCGGGAGCTCGCCGGGTCGCTGGCCGCCGGCCCGACACGGGCGCACGCGGCCACGAAGGAGATCCTGCGCCGGCTCGCCGAGGACGGGCTCGAGGCGGCGAACGACGTGACCCCGGGCGTGGCGGGCGAGCTGTTCGGCACCGACGACCTGCGCGGCGCGATGGCGTCGTTCGTCGAGCAGGGCCACGGGAAGGCGACGTTCCGGGGCGAGTGAGCGCCGGCGGATGATCGACGGGGGTCAGCGGGTACGTCCCGGCCATGACCCACGGAGACGGACACGGCATCGACCCCGATGGCCTCGACGAGGAGACCCTGCTCGACGAGCTGCAGCACCTGCACGACACCCGCCACCAGACCTTCCGCCACGGCAGCGACGACGCCCTCGAGGCGCACGACCGGCGGACCCGCGAGCTGGAGACCGAGTACCTGCGGCGCCACCCGAACCGTGAGGTCGACCCGGCCCGCACGCGGTCCGGCGCCCGCGACGACACGTGAGGTCCCGCGGGCGCCGCACCGGCGTCAGTGGCTGGTGCGGCCCCGGTGGGTCTCCAGGGTCGGGGCCACCAGGCGCTCGGACACCAGGCCGGTGACCAGCGAGTAGACGCCCTTGTGCAGGACGTCGACGGCCTGCTCCTGCCAGGGCCAGGTGTGCGGTGGCGCGCCGACCCCGGTGGCGTTCTCCAGCGTCTGGTCGGTGGCCAGGCGCACGGCGTCGTGCGCGGCCCAGGCCCGCGGCCCGCGCATGCCGACCGCCGCCCACACCCCGTGGATGCTGCCGACGAGCGCGCCCGTGCCCCAGTGCATCGCGTGGTTCCAGACCGGCGGCCGCTCGGCGTCGCTCGGCGACCCGCCGGTCACCGCCTTGAGCGTGCGCGCGGGCACGTAGGACGACGGCCGGCCCAGCACCGCCTGCTCGATCTTCTCCAGCGCCGTCATCGCGGCCACCCCGGCGAGCCCCGCGCCCGCCCCGGCCAGGGCCGCGGCGCCCAGCGTGCGTCCCCTGCTCGTGCTCCCCATCGTCATGGGCGCGGGGATGCCCGACCCGGGCCGTTCGCAAGGCTCCCCGGCCGACGGGGTGCGAGGCTCGTCGCGTGGCCCTCCTGACGCCCCTGCGCCGGGCGGTCGGCCCCGTGCTCGGCGGCCGGGTGCTCTTCGCGGTGCCGACGCGCGCCCCGCGCTGGGCGCTGACGGTCGACGACGGGCCGTCCCCGGCGACCACGCCGGCGCTGCTCGACGTGCTCGCCCGCCACGGCGCCCGCGCCACGTTCTTCCTCCTCGGCGAGGAGGCCGAGCGCCACCCCGACCTCGTGGCCCGCATCGCGGGCGAGGGCCACGAGCTCGGCAACCACACCTGGCGCGACGAGCCGACGTGGGCGCTGCTCGTGCCGGAGTTCCGCGAGCGCCTCCGCGCGACGCAGCGCACGCTCGCCGCGCACGGCCCGGTCCGCTGGTTCCGCCCCGGGTCCGGGTGGCCCACGGCGGAGCACCTCGCGGTCGCCGAGGCCGACGGCCTGCGCGGCGTGCTCGGCGCCGCGGTCGCGATCGGCGGCGCCGGGGCCGGGACGGCACGGACACCGGCGCGCCTCGACGTACTGATCCGTCGCGGCACGATCCTCGTCCTGCACGAGGGCACGCCCGCCCGGCGCGCCGTCGCCGCCACCGTCGACGCCCTCCTGACCCGGACCGCCCGGCGCGGGCTGGCGGCGGTCACGCTCACCGACCTCGTCCGGAACAGCTCCGATTCCTCCAAGAGGCCGCGCGGGGCGACCGGCGAGGATGTCGGGCCATGACCGACGAGACCGGGCCCGGCGCCGACGTCGTGGTGGTGGGCGCGGGGGTGATCGGGCTGACGAGCGCGATCCGGCTCGCCGAGGCCGGCCACCGCGTCCGCGTCCGCACCGACGCGCCGATCAGGGCGACGACCTCCGCGGCGGCCGGCGCGATGCTGGGGATCAGCGGCGCGGGGCCCGGCGACCCCCTGACGACGTGGACCGAGCGCTCGACCCCCGTCTTCGACGAGCTCGCGCAGGACCCGGCCAGCGGCATCCGCCACCGGCACGGGCGCATCTACGTCGACGTCGCCGACGAGCTCCCCCCGTGGGCCCGGGTGCTCCCGGACTTCCGGGCGCTCGATCCGGACGAGACCCGGGGGTTCCGCACCGGGATGGCGGTCACGCTCCCGTTCGCCGACATGCCGACCTACCTCGGCCACCTCGCGCAGCGGGCCGAGCGCCTCGGGGTCACCGTCGAGCACCGGCGCGTGGACGACCTCGCCGAGCTCGGCACGGGGTGCGTCGTGGTGAACGCGGCGGGCAGCCGGGCCGGCGAGCTCGCCGGCGACCCGGCGGTGACGGGGGTGCGCGGCGTCCACGTGGTGCTGTCCGGCGTCGACACGGGCGTCGGGATCGAGGAGTTCACGATGGAGATCGCCGCCGCGCCGCGGTGGACCAACGTCTTCCCGCACCCCGGCCGGATCGTCGTCGGCGGCGCCGCGCTGCCGCCGGACGACCCGACCCCCGACGCCGAGGTGGCCGAGGAGATCCTCACCCGCGCGATCGCCGTCGAGCCACGGCTCGCCGACGCCCGCGTGCTGGGCCACGAGGTGGGGTGGCGTCCGGTCCGCCCGACGCCGCGGACCGAGGTCGACGACCGGGGCGTCGTGCACGCCTACGGCCACGGCGGCGTGGGCGTCACCGTGTCGTGGGGCGTGGCCGACGAGGTCGCCGGGCTCGTGGCCGGTCTCGCCGGCTGACCCTGTCAGCGCTCGTCGTCCACCAGGTGGATCGCGGCCTCCTCGGCGCTCGCGCCCGCACCGTCGACGCCCACGTCGTCGGCGAAGAAGTCCTCGCCGCCCTCGCGCAGCACCAGCCGGCCCGAGCGGCCCTCGCCCACCTCGTCGTCCCACGGCTCGCCGTCGGTGTCGCTCGCGTCGCCGATGTCGTCGCCCTCGTCGGCATCGCCGGAGTCGGTGTCGCGGTCCTCCCGGCGCAGACGCCCGGCCAGCGGCTGGCCGGTGCGCTCCTCCTCGGGCGTGGTGCCCCAGGCGCTCGTGCCCCAGGGCTGCTCGTTGGGGGAGACGCCCTCGTCGAGCTGGTCGGCGAGGTCGGGGTCGTCGAGGGACTCGGCCTCGTCGAGCTGCTCGAAGACGGTGTCGTCGTCGACGTCGGGGTCGTCGCCGGTGGGGGTGGTCATGGGGCCAGTGTGCGCCAGGTCCGACCGTCCCCATCACCCCGCGACCATCACCCGGCCGCGGCGTCCTGGGTGTGGTCGCGGTACCAGGCCAGGGTGCGGGCGAGGCCGTCGCGCAGCGGGGTGCGGGCGCGCCAGCCCAGCACCTCGGCGGCCGGCTCGGGGTCGGCGAGGTGCACGTGCTCGTCGCGGCGGTCCTCCCGCGCGCCGAGCCCCAGCGGGCCGCGGTGGCCGGCGAGGTCGGCGAGCTCCGCGACCACCTCGGCGATCGTCGCCGCGCGCCCCGACCCGACGTCGAGCACGCGACCGGGCGCGTCGGGACGCACCGCGGCGAACACCAGGGCCTCGGCGACGTCCTCGACGTAGACCCAGTCGACGCCGCGCGTGCCGCTGCCGACCGACGGGGCGTGGCCGCGCGCCAGCGCCGTGCAGACGTGCGGCACGAGCTTGCGGACGTCGGGCTGGTCGGGGCCGTAGACCATCGCGATGCGCAGGACGGTCACCGGCAGGTCGTCCTGGGCGTGGAAGAGGCGCGCGAACCCGGTGGCCGCCGCCTTCGCCGCGGCGTAGGGGGAGACGGGCGGCTCGTCGGTGCGCGGCTCCTCGATCGAGCCGGCGAGCACCACGCGGGCGCCGGGCTCCTCGCGGGCCGCGGTCATCACGGTCACCGCCGCGCGGGTGTTGGCCTCGAGCATCGACACCGCGAGGTCGCCGTCGCGGTCGCCGCGCACCTGGCTGGCCAGGTGGACGATCGCGGCCGGCCGGACCTCGCGCACCACGGCGCGGACCGCGTCGGCGTCGCCGAGGTCGGCGCGGTGCCACGTCACGACGCCGCTGCGCGCCGGTGCGTCGGGACGGGTGAGCCCGTGGACCTCGGCGCCGACGCGCTGCAGCCGCCGCACGAGGTGACGCCCCAGGAAGCCGGAGGCGCCGGTGACGAGCACCGGGCGGCCGCGCAGGGCGGCGCCGGGGTCGTCGGCGGGCGTGGGCAGGGGCGAGACGGTCACCCGATCGGGTGCCCGCGATCGGGTGCCCCACACGGTCAGGACGCCGGGGGTGTCCGATATCGCGTCGCGTACCGCTCGGCGGCCGCCGCGTCCTTGTCCGCGGTGCGCTCCGCGCGGGTCGCGGGCCCGGTGCCCAGCGGGTAGCCCGCCTTGACCAGGCGGTGCTCGGCGGTCTCGTGCAGGTAGGCCACCGAGAAGATCAGGCCCATGATCGCCCCGCCGAGGGCACACATCAGGCGCAGCCACAGCGGTCCGGGCACGAACACGATGATCGCGATCGAGAACGGCGCGATCTGCACGATCGCCCGCAGGAGGTGGCGCAGCCACCACGTGCGGCAGGTGGTGTCGTGCAGCACCCACGGCGCGAAGCGCGCGGGCAGGCCGCCGCCGTAGGCGTACCAGAGCCACCGCAACGGGTCCGGGCGAGGATTGCTTGGCACCCCAACAGTATGGGCACCATGGCGGTGACCGTCAGGGCTCGTCGGTCCACAGGCCGTCGCGCTCGTAGAGCCCGCGCAGGGTGACGATGTGCTCGCGCATGGCCTCCTCGGCCGCGGCCGGGTCGCCCGCCGCGACGCGCTCGGCGATGTCGCGGTGGCACGCGTCGACCTTGTCCCACTCGCCGCGCTCGACCCCGTCGCGGCGCAGGCGCGTGCGCAGGACGTCGTTCACCGGCTGGCCCATCATCGTGATCATCAGGTTGCCGGTGGCCATGAGGATCGTGGTGTGGAAGTCGATGCGGCCCACGAAGCCGCTGGGGTCGCGCTCGTCGCGGGGGGCGACGGCGGCGGCGCGGATGGCGGCGACGGTCTCGGCGTCGGCGCGCTGCGCGGCGAGGCGGGCCGCGGTCGGCTCGAGCAGCAGGCGGGCCTCGAGGAGGTCGTGGATGCCCAGCTGCGGGGTCATCACCAGCACGCCCAGCGCGCTGCCGACGTCCTCGACGACCCGCGCGGGGTCCGGCGCGGCGACGAACGACCCGCCGCGCACGCCGCGCGTGGTCTCGATGAGGTGCTGGCTCGCGAGCACCCGCAGCGCCTCGCGCACGGTGCTGCGGCTGACCCCGAACGCCGTGCCGAGCTCGGCCTCGTTCGGCAGCCGCTCGCCCGCGGGGAGCGCGCCGCCGAGGATCTGCGCGCGGAGCTCGTCGGCGACCTGGGCGTACGCGGGCCGCACCCGCTGGACGCGCAGGCGGGCGGTGGGTTCTGGGGGCTGGCTGTCGTCGTCCACGGCGCCGCGAAGCGTAACAACCGGGAGCACCTTGTCCACGAAAAGTCTGACCTTTACGTTCGCCAGGTGACGGTGCGGCAGGGGTGGCAGGGCCGGTTCTACGAGGACTTCGCGGTGGGCGACGTCTACCAGCACCCGCTCGGGCGCACGATCTCCGAGAGCGACAACACCTGGTTCACGCTGCTGACCATGAACACGAACCAGGCGCACGTCAACGCGCAGGTGGGGGAGGCCTCGGAGTTCGGCCGCCGGCTCGTCGCGTCACCGCTGACGATCGCGATCGCGATGGGCCAGTCGGTCACCGACACCACGCAGAACGCCTTCGCGAACCTCGGGATCGACGACCTCCGGCTCACCGCCCCGGTGTTCGTCGGCGACACGATCTGGTCGGAGTCGCTGGTGCTCGACGCGCGGACCTCGGGCAGCCGCCCCGAGGCCGGGATCGTCACCATCCGCACGCGCACCCTCAACCAGGACGCGGTCGAGGTGCTCACCTTCCGCCGCACGTTCTACGTGCACCGCCGTGGCGCCGAGCGCGCGCGGTCGCTGTTCCCACAGGCCGCGACGCCCCTGTCGCTGGAGTCGGAGCAGGCCCGGTCGGGGGCGACGCCGTGAGGCCGCTCGAGGACATCCGCATCGTCTCGCTCGAGCAGTACGGCGCGGGCCCCTTCGGCTCGATGCACCTCGCCGAGCTCGGGGCCGAGGTCATCAAGCTCGAGGACCCGGACTCCGGCGGCGACGTCGGGCGCTACGTACCGCCCTACGCCGAGGGCCAGGACTCGCTGTTCTTCCAGTCGTTCAACAAGAACAAGTCCTCGGTGCTGCTCGACATCCGTACGCCGGCGGGCCGCGAGGTGTTCCACGACCTCGTGCGCAGCGCCGACGCCGTCTACTCCAACCTGCGCGGCGACGTCCCGGAGAAGCTGGGCATCCGCTACGCCGACCTCGCCGAGGTCAACCCGCAGATCGTCTGCTGCTCGCTCACCGGCTTCGGGATGACCGGGCCCCGCTCGCGCGAGCCGGGCTACGACTACGTGCTCCAGGCCCTCGGCGGCTGGATGTCGGTGACGGGCGAGCCCGGCGGCGCGCCGCAGAAGGCGGGCCTGTCGCTGGTCGACTACAGCGGGGGCTTCGTCGCCGCGATCGCGCTGCTCGCGGGCATCCACGCCGCCCGCCGCGACGGCGTCGGCACCGACTGCGACCTCTCGCTCTACGACACAGCGGTCAGCCTGCTGACCTACCCCGCGACCTGGCACCTCACCGGCGGCTACGAGCCCGTGCGCACCCACCACTCCGCGCACCCGTCGCTCGTGCCGTTCCAGGCGTTCGAGGCCAGCGACGGCTGGCTCGTGGTGGGCTGCGCCAAGGAGAAGTTCTGGCAGCGGCTCACGGCGGTGATGGGGCGGGCCGACATCGCCGACGACCCCCGCTTCGCGACGTTCGCCGACCGCGACCGGCACCGCGACGTGCTCGTCCCGCTGCTCGAGGAGATCTTCCGCACCCGCACCGTCGACGGGTGGCTCGCGCCGCTCTACGCCGCCGCGATCCCGTGCGGGCCGGTCAAGGAGGTCGCGGGCGCGCTGGACGACCCGCACACCCTGGCCCGCGCGCTGATCGCCGAGACCGAGCACCCGGGCTTCGGCACCGTCCGCTCCCTGCGCTCGCCGGTGCGCGTCGGCCCGCCCGGCCGTGACTCCAACGACACCCCCTTGCCCCGCGGCGGACCGGCGATGGGGGAGCACACCGACGAGGTCCTGCGCGGCCTCGGCTACGACCAGGAGCGCATGGACGCCCTGCGCGCCGCCGGCGCCTTCGGCTCGTCCTGATCCGCCCGGCCCGAGGAGGACAGCGTGGACTTCACCCTGAGCGACGAGCAGCGCCTCTACCGCGACACCCTGCGCGCCTTCGTCGACCGCGAGATCGTCCCCGTGGCCCGCGACTGGGAGCACGAGGGCCGCTACCCGACCGAGATCGTCGAGAGCATGAAGGGCATGGGCCTGTTCGGCCTGGCGGTGCCCGAGGCCTACGGCGGGCTCGAGGCCGACACGGTGTCGTTCGCGCTGACCTTCGAGGAGATCGCGCGGGGCTGGATGGGCGTCGCCGGCATCCTCGGCAGCCACTCGGTGTCCTGCTGGATGCTCGCCCGCCACGGCACCGACGCGCAGCGCGACCGCTACCTGCCCGACCTCGCGACGGGGGCGATGCGCACCGGCATCGCGCTGACCGAGCCCGGCGCCGGCACCGACCTGCAGGGCATCACCACGACAGCGACGCGCGACGGTGGCGAGTACGTCGTCCGCGGCACCAAGATGTGGATCACCAACGCCCGCCACGCCGACGTCCTGCCGGTGCTGGTCAAGACCGACCCGGCGGCGAGCCCGGCCCACCGCGGCATGAGCATGCTGCTGATCGACGCCGGCACGCCCGGGCTCGAGGTCACCAAGGACATGGGCAAGCTCGGCTACAAGGGCACCGAGTCGTGCGAGGTGGTGCTCGACGACGTGCGGGTCCCCGAGAGCGCGCTGCTCGGCGGCGTCGAGGGACGCGGGCTGCAGCAGGCGCTGTCGTCGCTGGAGACCGGCCGGATCAACATCGCCGCCCGCTCGGTGGGCATCGCGCAGCGCGCCTACGACGAGGCCCTGTCGTACGCCCGCGACCGGACGGCGTTCGGCCAGCCGATCGGCGACTTCCAGGCCGTGCAGCTGCGCCTGGCCGAGATCGCGGTGCAGCTCCAGGCCGCCCGGCTCATGACGTACTGGGCGGCGTCGCGGATGGACGACGGCGTGCGCATGGACACCGAGTCGGGCATGGCGAAGATCTTCGCGTCGGAGACCGCGCTGCAGTGCGCCACCGACGCCATGCGCATCCACGGCGGCTACGGCTACTCGACGGAGTTCGAGGTCGAGCGGCTCTACCGCGACGCCCCGCTGATGTCGATCGGCGAGGGCACCAACGACGTGCTGCGCTCGGTGGTAGCGAAGTCGTTGCTGGCCGGGAAGGCATCGATCGCGTGACGGGACTGCCCGACGAGGTCGCCGAGCCGGCCGCGCTCGCCCGCGAGGTCGCGCGCCTGGGCTACGTCCTGGACGACGAGCAGGTCGGCGCGATGCGCGCGGCCGTCGTCGCCGCCGAGCAGGCGATCGCCGCGTTGCGCGAGAGTCCCGTGCCCCTTGACGGGGCCGCCGACCCCGCGCACGGCGACCGCTGGCCCCGCACGCCGGGTCGGACCCGGGACCCGGGGAGCGGGGGAGAGCTCACGGACGACGACCCCGACTCCGTCGGGGGCCTGCTCGCCGCCTTCGCCACGGGCCGCAGCACGCCCGACCGGGCCGTCGCCGACGCCCTCGCGCGCCTGCGCACCACGCAAGCGGCGCTGAACAGCACGATCCGTTTCCTCGACGAGCGCGCCACCGAGGCCGCGGCCGAGTCGACGCGGCGGTGGTCCGAGGGTCGCCCGCGTCCGCTCGAGGGCGTCCCGTTCGGGGTCAAGGACGTCATCGATGTGGCGGGCGTCCCGACCACCGCCGGGTCGTGGTGCCACGGGGACGCGCCCGGCGCGGCGTCGGCGACCGTGGTGCGCCGGCTCGAGGAGGCCGGCGCGATCCCGGTCAGCAAGGACGCGACGACGGAGTTCGCGGTCGGCGGGCCGCGCCCGCCGCGGTTCGGGGCCGTGCGCAACCCGTGGGACGCCCGGCGGTGGGCCGGCGGCTCGTCCACCGGCTCGGCGGCCGCGGTCGCCGCCCGCGCCGTGCCGTTCGCGCT
>CADCTH010000230.1 GCA_902805495.1 uncultured Actinomycetospora sp. | reverse complement strand
CAGCGCCATCAGCGCGGCCACCGCGGAGAGCCCGGCGGCGGCCACCCCCACCGGGTCGGCGCCGTCTGGCAGGTCGACGAGGACGTCGCCCGGCACCGCGACGGTGGCGGCCATGCTCCCGTCGCCGGGCGCCATCCCGGCCGACGTCGGGAACCAGACGGCGCGGCCGTCGCGGGTGCGGCCCACGCCCTGGACACCGGGCACGTACGGCGTCGCCGGCACCCCGAAGTACGACCGCCCGCCCGCGCACAGCACGTCGAGCGGGGTGATCGGTGCGGCGAGGAGGTCGACGAGCACGCGCCCCTCGGACGCGTCGGGCGCGCCGCGGTCGGCCGCGACGGGCGCCTCGCCCGGGGTGCGGACCTCGGCGACGCGCACGTCAGGCCGGCTGGAGGACGAAGTCGTAGACGGCCTCGAACCACGCGACCTCGCTCTGCCCGCCGTCCGGCGTCGGGCCCGGCGCGCGCTCGGTGAAGGTCACCACCAGCTCGCGCTTCACCCCGAACACGACGTCGCTGTCGAGGTAGGGCGCGCCCTCCTGGAACAGGTGGGTGATCAGCGGCTCGTAGCCCGGCACGTCGAGCAGGAAGTGCACGTGCGCCGGGCGGAAGTGGCTGATGTCGGTGCGCGCGATGAGGTTCCCGACCGGCCCGTCCATCGGGATCGCGTAGCCGAGCGGGGCGATGGTGCGCACGCAGTACGTACCGTCGGCGCGCGCCGTGTACTTCGCGCGCAGGCGGGCCTCGTCGACCTCCGGGAGCTGCGACTCGTACGCGCCCTCCGCGTCGGCCTGCCACACGTCGAGGACCGCGCCGGGCACCGGCGTTCCGTCCAGCGCGCGGACGACGCCGTGCACGAACAGCGGGGCTCCGGGGACGCCGTCGGACATGTCGCCGCCGAACCCGAGCTCCGGCGAGCCCTCGATGTGGAAGGGGCCGAGCACGGTCGCCGGCGTGGCCTCCGGGGCGAGCCGGTGGTTCTGCTGCACGACGAGCATCGACAGACCGAGCACGTCGGAGGCGAGGATGAACTCCTCCCGCTTCTCGTCGCTGATCTGCCCCGTCTCGGTGAGCCACCGGATCGCCGCCATCCACTCGGCCTTGGTGAGGCCGTTCTCGCGTGTGAACGCGTGCAGGTGGCGCACGAGCGAGCTCATCAGCTGCGCCACGCGCGGGTCGTGCGCCGTCGACCACCGGGCCGCGGCGAGGTCGGTGATCGTGTCCTCGGTGACGGTCGTGACGGTGGTGGGGTCGGGGGTGACCGGGTGCGTCATCGCGCCCTCCTGGTGGCTAGAGGTCGGGCTGGCCAAGGGGCGTCGGCCTGTAGGGATCAGGGTCCGTCGGGCGGTTGTTGAGGTCCACCGACAGGAAGACGTCGTTGGCGACGGGGTGGCGCAGCTCCTCGGCGAGCTGGCCGATGAGCCCCGCGGTGCGCGCCAGCAGCGCGAACGCGCGCAGCAGCTCGAGCGGCAGGCCGAGGTCGGCCAGCGCCGCGCCGCACACGCCGGCACCGTTGAGCGGCAGCGTCCTGCCGAGCACCTGCGGGTGCACCCGCCCGATCGCGGCGAACAGCGCGAGGTGCGGGCCGAAGTGCCCCTCCTCGGTCGCGATCGCCACGAGCCGCGGCGTGCGCGGGTCGCCGTCCTTGTGGACGTGGTGGCCCAGGCCGGGGACGAACTCCCCCGCCTCCCGCTGCCGCTGCACGGTCTCCAGGGCCAGGGCGTCCCAGCCGGCGTCGTCGGTGGGCAGGGGGCGGTGCGCGACCAGGACCTCGTGGAGGAACCGCCCGCAGTCCTCGGTGACGCCGAGGAAGCGCGAACCGCCGCCGAGCAGGCCCGCGGCCAGCGCGCCCTGCACCGAGTCGGGCGCCGACAGGTAGGTCAGGCGCGTGATGATCGCGGTCGGGGTGAACCCGTGGTCGGCGAGCGCGGCCAGCACGGCCTCGAACACGCGGGTCTCCCCCGGCGTCGGGCGCCGCTGGGTGGCCAGCCAGAACGCCAGCTCGCCGAACGACACCTCGCCCATGACGTCGCGGGCCAGGTCGTGGCCGAGCAGCGTGATCGTCTCGCGGGAGGCGGCGCCGAGGGCGGTGGGGTACTGCCGGGGCTCGGTCACGACTTCCCCTCGGTGAGCCAGCGCCGCAGCTCGTCGCCGTGCTCGTCGAGCTCGGGCGGCGGCAGCTCGTAGGTCGCCGGGGTGTCGGAGAAGCGGATCGGGTTGCGGGTGGTCGGCACCGCGCGGTCGCCCTCGCCGACGGTGACCACGGGGTCGAGGCCGAAGCGCTCGGCGATGGCGAAGCCCCCGGCGACGGTGTTGATCGGCCCGCAGGGCACGCCCGCGTCCACGAGGAGCTCGAACCACTCGTCGGCGCCCTTGGCCGACAGGGCCTCGATCAGGAGCGGGCGGAGCTCCTCGCGGTGCTTGGTGCGGTCGGCGTTGCGGACGAAGCGCGGGTCGTCGGCGAGCTCGGGCACGCCGAGCACCTGGCAGACCCTGCGGTACAGACCGTCGTTGGCCGCGGCGATGACGATGTCGTTGTCGGCGGTGGGCAGCGGCTCGTAGGGGAAGACGCTGGGGTGCGCGTTGCCCATGCGGTGCGGCACGACGCCGCCGGCGACGTAGGCCGAGCTCTGGTTGACCATCCCCGACATCGCCGACGCGAGCAGGCTCAGCTCGACGTGCTGGCCCCGGCCCGTGGCGTCGCGGTGGCGCAGCGCGGCGAGGATGCCGATCAGCGCGTCCTTGCCGGCCATGACGTCGAACATGGAGATGCCGGCGCGGTAGGGCGGCCCGTCCTTCGGCCCGGTGAGGCTCATCAGGCCCGAGACCGCCTGCACCATGAGGTCGTAGCCCGGGACGTGCGCGCCGCCGGTGGAGCCGAAGCCGGAGATCGAGGCGTAGACCAGCGCCGGGTTGTCGGCGGCCACCGACGCGTAGTCGAGCCCGTACTTGGCCATGCCGCCCGGGCGCAGGTTCTCGATGAGGACGTCGGCACGGCGGGCGAGCTCCTTGGCCAGCACGACGTCGTCGGGGTCGCGCAGGTCGAGCGCGATCGAGCGCTTCCCCCGGTTGATGCCGAGGTAGTAGGTCGAGGTCTCGTCGCGGGTCGGCGGCATCCACGTGCGCGTCTCGTCGCCCTGCGGCGACTCGACCTTGACCACCTCGGCACCGAGGTCGGCCAGCAGCATCGTGGCGTAGGGCCCGGCGAGCACCCGCGAGAAGTCGGCCACCAGCAGGCCGGCCAGCGGCCCGCCGGTGGTCGCCGCGCTGCCGTCGTCGGCCATCGACCCTCCTCGTCCGCTTGACGGACACCCGTCCGTCACCGTCGATCGAAGCCCCGCAGGAGGGCCCTGTCAACCCGTGATCACGACGCGGGCAGCGTCACCCGCGGCAGTGCGGTGCGCCGCGCGAAGTCGGCGGAGATGTCTCCCGCGGCCTGGAGCAGCAGCGGGAGGTGGTGCTCCACCAGGTGCTCGACGGACGTCTCGGCGGCGTGGCAGTTGACGTTGACGCCGGCGACCACCCGGCCCTCCCCGTCGCGCAGCGGCGCCGCGACCGAGCGGATGCCCGCGGCCAGCTGCTCGTCGGTGAGCGCCCAGCCGCGGGCGCGCACCTCGCGCAGGACGGCGTCGCGCTCCTCGCGGTCCGGGCGCCAGCGCGGCGTGAGGCCCGAGCGCGTGGGCTCGGCCAGCACGCGCTCGAGCTCGTCGGGCGGCAGCGCCGCGAGCGCGACCTTGCCCAGGGACGTGGGCAGCGCGGGGAACCGGGTGCCGATCTGCACGGTCAGCGACACGATCTTCGGCACGGCCACCCGCGCGACGTAGACGATGTCGGAGCCGTCGAGCTGGGCGATCGAGCACGACTCGCCGGTGCGCGCGACCAGCCGCTCGAGGTGCGGGCGCGCGACGTCCCACAGCCCGAGGGCGTCGACGTAGGACACCCCGAGGTCCAGCACCCGCGGCGTGAGCGTGTAGCCCCGCTCGACGGTGCGGACGTAGCCGAGCTCGGCGAGCGTGAGCAGGATGCGCCGAGCCGTGGGCCGCGCGAGGCCGGTGGCCGACGCCACCTCGGCGAGCGTCATCGCCGGCCGGGCCGCGCCGAACGCGGTGATCACGTCCAGCCCGCGCGCGAGGGCCTCGATGAAGTCGGGCCCCGCTCCGTCCCGCGGCACGGCACACACCTCCTCGGGCCCGGCGGCCCGGGCGATGACCCGGAGGGTAGCGGGCGGACCGCCTGGCGGACAGCAGGATCGTCGACGGGGTGCACGGCCCGCGCCGAGGTCGATCGTTGACAGCGGAACGACCCTGGACGACAGTGATCCGCGTCATCTGACCGCTGTCCGGACGAGCGTCCGTACGCGTGTCACGGGTGGTCGATCACCGGCGAGGAGCCACGTCATGACCCAGTCCACGCCCGAGCGGCGCCCCGTCGTCCTGCGCGGCGGCACGGTGCTCACCGTCGACGCCGCGCGCACGGTGCTCGAGGGCCACGACGTCCTCGTCGTCGACGACCGGATCGCCGCGATCGGCGTCGGCCTCGAGGTGCCGGCGGGCACGGAGGAGATCGACGCGACCGGTGGTGTCGTCATGCCCGGCATGGTCGACACCCACCGGCACATGTGGCAGACGGCGATGCGCGGGTACGGCGCCGACTGGACGCTCACCCAGTACTTCGTCTGGAACTACCTGGAGTGGGGCAAGGTCTTCCGGCCGCAGGACATCCACGCCGGCGGCCTGCTCGCGGCGCTCGAGGCGGTCGAGGCCGGGGTCACCACGTGCGTGGACTGGTCGCACAACCTGCAGACGCCCGAGCACGCCGACGCCGCGATCGACGCCCTCGCGTCCGTGCCCGGTCGGTTCGTGCTCGCCTACGGCAACATCCAGGACGCGCCCGCCACCTGGACCGCCGACCCCGGGTTCCGCGACGTCCTCACCCGGCGCCGCGGCGACGTCGAGAGCTTCCAGCTCGCCTTCGACGTCACCGGCGACCCGGCGTTCCCGGAGAAGGCCGCGTTCGAGGTCGCCCGCGAGCTCGGCCTGCCGGTCACCACGCACGCCGGCGTGTGGGGCGCCACCAACGACGACGGCATCCGGCTCATGCACGAGCACGGGTTCATGGACCCGGAGACCGTGTACGTCCACGCCGCGACGCTGGCGGCCGACTCGTACCACCGGATCGCCGCCACCGGCGGCTCGGTGTCGGTGTCCACCGAGAGCGAGCAGAGCGCCGGCCAGGGCTACCCGCCCTCCTGGGTGCTGCGCCGCCACGACATCCCGGTGTCGCTGTCGATGGACACCTCGATGTGGTGGAGCGGTGACCTGTTCTCCGCCATGCGCTCGACGTTGAGCGCCGACCGCTCGCGCGAACACCTCGAGGCCCACGCGAAGGGCGAGACCGTCACCCACCACGCCCTGCGCGCCGAGCACGTGGTCGAGATGGGCACCCGGGGCGGCGCCCGCGCGCTGGGGCGCGAGGACGACCTCGGCAGCGTCGAGGTGGGCAAGAAGGCCGACCTCGTGCTGATCCGCAACGAGCACTCGCCGGTGGGCTTCCCGGTGCTGCACCCCTACGGCCACGTGGTCTTCCAGGCCCAGCGCGGCGACGTCGAGGCCGTGCTCGTCGACGGACGCGTGGTCAAGCGCGACCACCGCCTCGTCGGCGTCGACCTGGCCGCCGCCCGCCGCGCGGTCGAGCAGACCGTGGAGCACCTGCGCGGCACGCTCGGCGAGGAGGCCTGGCAGCAGGGGATGAACCCCGACGTCCCCGAGACCAAGATCCTCGACAACCCGTACACGTACACCGACTACCGGTCGGCGGCGACGCACGGGGCGTGAGGGGGCGTCAGCCCTCGGGGTCCGGGTCGACGCCCGCGTAGGCGTGGGCGAACCAGCGGCGCAGCAGCGGGTCGCGCTGCAGCGCGCTGACCCAGCCCTCGCGCAGGCCCAGGCCGAAGCCGTCGCGGTCGTCGCCCGTGACCGGGGGCGCCGAGATGACGCGCAGGAACCAGTCGGAGAACGCCTGGGTGCGCCAGATCGCCGGGAGACGGGTGGTGCTGTACGCCTCCGCCCGCGTGCCGTCCCGCGTCGGGCCGTACCGCTCGACCAGCCCGTGCGCCAGCTCGACGGCGTCGCCGAGGGCGAGGTTCATCCCCTTGCCCCCGGCGGGCGTGATCAAGTGGGCGGCGTCGCCGACCAGGAAGACCCGGCCGTGCTGCATCGGCGTCGTCACCCGGGTCCGGAGGTCGAGGACGTCCACCTCGGGCAGCTCGACGCCCTCCAGCGCCCGGCCCACCCCGAGGCGTCGTCCGACCTCCTCGCGGATGCGGGGCACGGGCCAGTCGGCGGGCCCCTGGTCGCCGGGGACCTCGAGGTACAGGCGCGTGACCTCCGGGAGCCGCCGCATGTGGGCGGCGTAGCCCCGCGGGTGGGCGGCGTAGATCGTGTGGTCGACCAGCGGCGGCATGGCGGCGCTGATGACGAGGAACCGGTGCGGGTGACGATGGTCGTGCTGGGTGACGTCGCCGGCGAGGGAGCGCGCCACCGCGCTGCCCGCGCCGTCGCACCCCACGACGACGTCGGTGACGAGCTCCTGCGTCCCCTCGGGGCCCGTGGTGGTCACCCGCGCCTCGTGCGCGTCCTGCTCGACGGCCGTGACCCGCTGCTGGAACAGGACGGTGCCGCCCTCGTCCCGGAACGACGCCGCGACCCGGGCCACCAGCTCGTGCTGGGGGAACACGTAGTGCGGCCGCCCGCCGGTGAGGGCGGCGTAGTCGACGAGCACCGTCTCGTCGGCGGTCCGGAACTCGCACCGGTGGTTCTCGGCGGCGAAGTCCAGGACCGCGCCGCCCAGCCCCTCGGCGGTCAGCATCTGCACCGTGCGGTACTCGACGATCCCGGCCTTCGGGGCCGTGCCGAGCTCGTCGCGCGACTGGGACTCGACCACCACCGTCGCCACGCCCGCCCGCTGGAGCAGCCACGCGAGCACCAGCCCGGCGGGTCCGGCACCCACGACGACCACGTCCGTCCGCACGCGGTCAGCCTCGCCCCGCTGATCGCCCGGCGCAGTACGGCTCCCGGCGAACGGGAGGGTGACCTCAGACCGCGCGACGCCAGGGGTCGACGGGTCGCGGGTCGGCCTCACGGCGTCGCCAGGAGTCCAGATCGGGTGGCCAGTCGCCAGGGCTCTCGCCGGGCTCCGTCCGGGTCTCGTCGTGGAGCGGCGTGGCGTCGGTGTCCCACGGCGGCGGGTCGAGCGCGGGTGAGCGCACCCACCACCGGTGGCCCGACGGCGAGGTCCACGTGATCACCGGCGCGCTACCGCCCTCGGGGTCGGGGTCGAGCTCGGCCGACCACCCCGCCAGCGTCTTCAGCCGGTGGTGCCGCCGGCAGCCGGGCTTCAGCCCGTCCGCGCGGGTCGCACCGGCGCCGCCGCCCGGCTCGTGGTGCTCGTACGGCACGACGTGGTCGAGGTCGCAGCGTGCGGCGGGCACGCGGCAGCCGGGCGCCGCACACGTCACGTCCCGGGCCCGCACGAACTCCTGCATCGACCCGGGTGGTCGGTAGCGCTTCGCGTCGAGGTGGGCGGCGATCCCGGTGACCGGGTCGGTGAACAATCGCCGCCACCAGGCGTCCGGGTCCGCGGCGAGCCGCCGGGCCAGCGGCGCCGGGATCGGTCCGTGGCCCTCGAGCTCGCCCGGCCGGTCCGAGAGCCCCGCCAGGACGTCCCAGCCGATGGTCACCCGCACCTCGGTGCGCACCGGCGACCGCGTACCGGTGCGCAGACCTCGCGCGGGGTCGCGCGTCGGGGCGGGCTCGTCGGCCCGGGAGGCGCCGGCGCGCAGGTCACCGTCGTCGGGATCAGGCATCGGCGCGTCCCGCTCGGCGTCCTCGGCGTCCTCGGCCGGGCGCTCGCTGCGCTCGGAGTCGCCCACCCCGGCCTCGTCGGCCTCGGCGTCAGGCGCTTCACCCGCGTCGGAGTCCGACCCGGTGCTGTGCGGCTCGCCGTGCGTCGCGCAGGTGCAGCAGCCCGAGTCGTCGCGTCGGGCCGTGGCGCCGTCGAGGACGAGGTCGCGGGCGCTGTCAGCGCGCTTCTGCCCCAGGTCGCGCTTCGGGCCGTCCGGCGGATCGCCCGCGCTGCGGGCCGCGGCGTCGATGACGGCGTAGACGCCGCGCGCCTCGTCGGCGGGCAGGCGCAGCTGCAGCACGCCGGTGGCTCCGTGATCGTCGGACCAGTACCGCAGCTCGCGCTGCTGCCGGGCGTGCTCGGGGCGGCGGCGCAGCAGGTCCGGGTCGAGGCGGGTGACGATGCGGCGCACGAGGTCGCGGAGCTGGGCCGGCGTCCGGTCCCGCGGCGGGCGCGACCACAGCTCGACGTCCACCGCCCGCGCGGTGCCCGGGTCGCACAGCTCGACCTGCTCGATCACCACCCGGGCGTGGGCGAGGGAGATGCGGCCCTCCTCCAGCGCCTCGAGCGTGAGGGGCAGCTGCTCGACGAGGACGGCCGCCTGGTGGATGCGGATCTCTCCGGTGCGGGGAGCCACGCGGGCCAGCGTGGCGACCTCCATGGCCACCGCCTCGGACGCGAGCTCGCCCCGGCCGGCGCCGCGGGCGCGGGCCTCGCGAGCGCGGGTGTAGGTCGCGGTCTCGCGGTAGAGCCGGCCGGTGGCCCAGTGCGCGAGGGCCTCCCAGCCGGCGAGCCGCTCGGCCGCGTCGAAGCCCTCGTCGTCGGCCAGGTCGACCGGCTCGGAGGCGGCCAGCGCGGCCGCGAGCTCGGGACCCGGCGTCCACGACGACCAGAGCGGGACGGCGGACGCGCGCGGCTCCTCGGCCACGGCGCTCCACCCACTGTCGAACACATGTTCGATGATACCAGTCACATCCGCCCTCCACCACTGTCCGATCTCGACCGGGAGACGTCTCGGCGCAGACGCAGCAGGCCATCCGTGCGATCGACCAGAGGCTGGCGCGCACCAACCCCCGTGAGTACGCGCGAAGGGTCCAGCAGGCCGTCACGAACGGCATGCAGTGCGTCGGGGCGGCCACCAGGCCGACCACGCCCACCACCTCGACAACGCCCACCACT
>CADCTH010000229.1 GCA_902805495.1 uncultured Actinomycetospora sp. | reverse complement strand
TCCTCGTGCCCGCCGTGCTGCTCGTGTGGCTCTTCCTCGCGCCGATCACCGACGACGACGGCTACTACAGCTCGATGGCGGCGAACCTGCCGTTCTCGGGCTACCTGACGAACTACTACCAGCTCTACAACCAGGGCTTCACGCCGTTCACGTTGCCGTACTACGCGCTCTCGTGGTGGCAGACGACCGTCGGCGTCGCCCCAGTGGCCCAGCGCGTGCCCGCGCTCGTCCTGGGCCTGGGCACGTGGGCCCTGGCCCGCGCGTTCGTCGCCCACACGCCGCTCGGCGGGTCGGGACGCTGGGCGCCCGCGCTGGCGCGCACCACCCTGGCCACGGCCTTCCTCGCCTGGTTCCTGCCCTACGACATGGGCGTGCGCCCGGAGCCGGTCGTCGGCTTCTTCACCGTCGCCGCGCTCGTCGCCGTCGCCGAGGGGCTCGAGCGGCGCCGGATCGCGCTGCTCGGCCTCGGGGTCGGGCTCGCCGCCGCCGGGCTGGCGGCCGCGCCCACCGGGTTCATCGCCCTCGCCCCGCTCGTGGCCGCCGCGCCCGCCGCGTGGCGGCTCGTCCGCGAGCGCGCCACCGGCTGGTGGTCGGTGGCGGGCAGCTGCGTCGTCGTGCTCGCCCCGCTCGCGGTGGGCAGCCTGCTCGGCTTCGCCGACGGCGCGTACCGCGACTTCGCCCGCTCCCAGGAGATCTTCGCGCCGATCCAGCGGGACCAGACCTGGTACGAGGAGCTGCTGCGCTACGACGCGCTGTTCGACACGCTCTCCCACCACGGGTCCTACGCCCGGCGCGCCGCCGTCGTGGTGTGCCTGCTGGCGCTCGTGTGGTTCCTCGTCCTGCTCGTCGCCGCCCGCGTCCGCGACCTCGCCGTGCCCGCGCGCCTCCCGCTCGCGGGCTGGTCGACGCTGCTGGCGTTCGTCCTGCTGCTGCCCACCCCCAGCAAGCCGACCCACCACTTCGGCGCCTTCGCCGGCCTCGGCGCGGTGTTCCTCGCCCTGCTGCTGGTGGCCGGCCCCCGGCTGGTCGCCGCCCTCGACCGGGAGCGCCGGGTGCCGCAGCCCGCGCTGCTCGCCGTCGCCCTGTCGGCCGTGCTCGTCGCCGCCGCCGTCGGGCACGGCCGGGCGATGTGGCCGTACGGCTGGGGGCTGGGGATGCCGTCGTACGGCGACTACCCGACGGTGCGCGGGATCGCGTTCGACCAGCCGCTGTGGTGGGCGCTCGCGCTGCTGCTGCTGACCGCCGCGGTGCTGCTCGCCGCGCACCGGTGGGCCCGCCCGCGGCGGCGCCTGGCGCTCGCGGTGGCCGTGCCCGTCCTGGTCGTCGGCCTCCTCGCGGTGATGACCACCTGGACGGTCGGCGACGTCAGCCGCGCCGCGATCCGCACCTCGGGGTCGTGGTCACCGCAGAGCGACGGCTGGTCCGACCCGGCGGCCTCCGGCTGCGGGCTGGGCGGGCAGATCGACGTCCTGGACCCCGGCGCCGCCGGCGCCCTCGCCCCGGCCGACGCCACCGAGCTCGCGCTCGCGCTCGACGCGCCCGACGCCCCGGACCCCGAGCAGCGCACCGAGCCCTTCGTCCCCGGCGCGTTCTTCCCGGCCAGCCCGCCCCCGCCGGGCACCCCCGCCGACACGCCGGTCTGGGGCAGCTTCCTCGTCCCGGAGGACGGCGCGGACGCCGATGCGCGCACCGGCACCTTCACCACCGGCTGGTACCGGCTCCCCCCGGCCGCCGACGCCGGCGTCGCCGTCGCGGTGTCCGGGAGCACCACCCGCGACGTCTCGCTGCGCGCGGAGTACGGGCGGGCGACCCCGGACGGTTTCGCGCCGATCGGGGGCCGTCTCGGGGACCGGCGCCTCGGCGCCGAGGACCCCGAGTCGGTCGGGTGGCGCACGCTGCCGCTGCTCGAGGAGGACGCGCCGCCGACGGGGGCGGACGTGGTGCGCCTCGTCGCCCGCGACGACGCCACCACCACCGGCGGCTGGCTCGCCTTCACGGCGCCGACACAGCGCCGCTGGGTGCCCCTGGCGCAGTACCTGCCCGCCGGTGGCGCCGTCGGCGTCGCGTGGCAGATCCGGACGTACTTCCCGTGCCTGCGCCAGCCCCGCCAGCAGGCCGGCGTCACCGAGCCCGCCGTGGCCGCCGTCGCCTTCGGCCCGAGTCTCGACGAGGCGCTCGCCGACTGGACCTTCGACCCCGCCCGCGGCGGGCTGCTCGGGCACGCGGAGCGCGAGCGCGAGGACACCGGCACGCCGCTGACCACCCGGGTGCGCGACACCGGCGACGAGGTCGACGACGTGTACGTCCTCGACCTGCGCCCGCCCTACGACGACGGCGGCTACGCGCTGAATCGCGAGCGCCGCACGATGTCCGGGATGCCCGAGGAGGGCGTCGATCTGGACGCCGGCCTCGGCCCCGAACTCAGCTCTCCTGCTCCGCCAGCTGCCGGATGAGGCCGCCGTCGAGGACCATCTGCACCTGACGGTCCGAGAGGCTGTGCCGGAACGTGAGCTCCTGGCCGTCGACCTGCCCGGTGACCTCGGTGCCGTTCTGCAGCTGCTGGTGCACGTCGGAGAACGACAGCGTCGCGCCCTGGGCGATCTTCTCCCGGTCGCCCTCGCCGGTGAACTCGAGCGCGAGGATCCCGAAGTTGGCCAGGTTCTGCCAGTGGATGCGCGCGAACGACTCGGCGATGACGACGCGCAGGCCGAGGTAGCGCGGGCAGATCGCGGCGTGCTCGCGCGACGAGCCCTGGCCGTAGTTGGCGCCGCCGACGATGGCGTGGCCGGTCGAGTCCTTGATCTCCTCGGCGTTCGCCGGGTAGTCGGGGTCGATCCGGATGAACGCGAACCGGGCCAGCTCGGGGATGTTCGAGCGGAAGGGCAGCGCCTCGGCGCCGGCCGGGGAGATGTCGTCGGTGGAGATGTCGTCGCCCACGGCGAGCAGCACCGGCAGCTCGAAGGAGTCCGGGAACGGGTCGAACTCCGGCAGCCCCGAGATGTTCGGGCCCTTCACCAGCTCCTCGTGCCGCGCCTCCTCGGCGGGCGGCGGCTCCTCGAGCATCCCCGGGATGACGGTGGGCTCGGGCAGGTTGAGGCCGTCCCACTTGAGGTCGAGCTCCTCGGCGAGCACCCGCGGGTCGGTGATCTCGCCGCGCAGCGCACTGGCCGCCGCGGTCTCGGGCGAGCACAGCCAGACCTTGTCGTCGGCGCCGCCGCCGGAGCGGCCGGGGAAGTTGCGGGGGAAGGTCCGCAGCGAGTTCGTGCCCGGCGCGGGGGCCTGGCCCATGCCGATGCAGCCCATGCACCCCGACTGGTGGATGCGCGCGCCGGCCGAGATCAGCGACGTCGTGCCGCCCCAGCGGGTGAGGTCGGCGAGGATCGGCCGCGACGTCGGGTTGATGTCGAAGCTGACGCCGTGGTGGGTCTGGCGGCCGTCGACGATGCGCGCGGTGATGGCGAAGTCGCGCAGCCCGGGGTTGGCCGACGAGCCGATGACGACCTGGCCCACCGGTGTGCCGACGACCTCGCTGACCGGGACGACGTTGCCCGGCGAGGACGGCTGGGCGATCAGCGGCTCGATCTGCGACAGGTCGATCGACTCGGTGACGTCGTACTCGGTGCCCTCCTCGGCGACCAGCTCGGAGAAGTCCTCCTCGCGGCCCTCGCCGGCGAGGAAGCGGCGGACCTCGTCGTCGGCGGGGAACACCGTCGTCGTCGCGCCCAGCTCGGCGCCCATGTTGGCGATGACGTGGCGGTCCATCGCGGTGAGCTTCTCCAGGCCGGGGCCGTGGTACTCGATGATGCGGTTGGTGCCGCCCTTGGTGCCGTGGCGGCGCAGCATCTCGAGGATGACGTCCTTGGCCGAGCACCACGGCGGCAGCTCGCCGGTGAGCTCGACGCCCCAGACCTCGGGCATGCGGATGCTCAGCGGCTTGCCGGTGATGGCCAGCGCCACCTCGAGGCCGCCGACGCCGATCGCGAGCATGCCCAGCGAGCCGCACGCCGGGGTGTGCGAGTCCGACCCGATCATCGTCTTGCCGGGCTTGCCGAAGCGCTGCATGTGCGTCGGGTGCGAGACGCCGTTGCCCGCCTTGGAGTACCAGAGCCCGAAGCGCCGGCACGCCGAGCGCAGGTAGGCGTGGTCCTCGGCGTTCTTCTCGTCGGCCTGCAGGAGGTTGTGGTCGACGTACTGCACCGAGACCTCGGTCTTGACCCGGTCGAGGTCCATCGCCTCGAGCTCCTGCATGACGAGCGTGCCCGTGGCGTCCTGGGTGAGGGTCTGGTCGATCCGCAGGGCGATCTCCTCGCCCGGCGTCATCTCCCCCTCGACCAGGTGGGACGCGATGAGCTGGTGGGCGACGCCGTGCGGCATGGAGGCCTCCCGGGGGGTCGGGCGAGCTGTGGTGGCCCGTCGGGTACCCCGTTCGGCGCGAGATGCTGCACCCCGGATGCGGCGCGGATCGCGCCGGGCTCAGCCCGGCTTGGCCGCCGCCTTCGTCACGTAGGCCTCGACGACCTGGCGGGCCTCGTAGATCGTCCGCGCGCTTCCCCACGCGTGCGGGTCGAGCCGGTTGTGCACCCAGCCGCCCGGGAGCTGGCGCGTCCCGAGGCTCAGGTGCCCGACCTCGCGCTGCCAGAGGATTTCGGACTGGAACCCGCGCGGGTCGTCCCAGGACCAGGAATACCCGTAGTCCTCGGACTCCTCGTGGACCTCGACCCCGTCGATCTCCATGACACGCCCTCCCCGTCCGGAACCGCGCCGTGGATTCCTCGATCTAGGATCGGTGGCCGCCCGGGATTCCACGCGCGGCACTCGGAGCAATTTCGGTGCGGCGCTCGGCGGATTCCCCCGCCGCCGGTCGGACCGGGTGGAGGAGAGCCATGACGGTGTACGTGTCGGTGCCGCAGATCCCGCTGACGCTGAAGTTCGAGGAGGACCTCGACGCGGTCATGGCGCGTTTCACCCAGATCATAAACGACGGCGAGGTGCACCGGTACGCGTTCACCGAGAACCAGGCGATCCTGGTGAACTACGGGGTGATCGCGTCGGTGACGTTCTCGGCGGGGCCGCGCACCCTCGAGGTGTCCGAGCTGAACCGCGGGCTGTCCGCGCGTCTCGACGACTGAACGCTCGCTCCGCCGAGCGGAGCACGCCTGTCTCCCGGATCGCCCACCGAGATCACCGCCTGCCGACCCGACGGTGACGCGGGGGTGGTGTGGCGATTACGGTGCGGAGCATGCAACGCGTGGTGGGGCTCCTCGTGGCCGCCCTCGTGCTGTTCTGGATCATCGACTCCCCCACCACAGCGGCGGCGACGGTCACCAACATCCTCGCCATCCTCGGGAGCATCGCCGAGTCCTTCGTGGAGTTCGTCCGCGCGCTGTTCTGATCGCGTCGCGTCCCCGCCGCGACGTGTGCGGGGCGCCGCCACCGGGGCACCCGACGTGTGGAACGCACCACGCGAAGGGAGAACCATGCAGGAACACGAGTTCGTCGCCGCGGTCAGGCAGAGCCTGGAGCTCCCGGACAACGAGAGCGCCGAGCGGGCCGTCACCGCGACGCTGACCGTCCTCGGCCAGCGCCTCGAGGGCGGCGAGAGCAAGGACCTGGCCGCCCAGCTCGCCGGGCGCCTGGCCGACGCGCTGCCGCACGAGGGTGGCGGCGAGCGCTTCGACGTCGACACCTTCTACCAGCGCATCGCCGAGCAGGAAGGCCACGGCGTCACCGTCGCCCAGGCCCGGCAGCACGCCCGCGCGATCGCCAAGGGCCTCGAGACGGCGCTGTCCGACGGGGAGTGGCAGGACTTCACCAGCCAGCTACCGACGGACTACCAGGACTTCCTCGGCACCGACCCGGTACAAAACCACTAGCCAGTCGCGCCAAGGAGATCCGCACGTCAGTGCTCCTCCGTCGCACTGTCGTGCGATCTCCGGCGCGCTCCGTCAGCCGGCCTGGCCTCGGGCGCCCGCCCGGCGCGCGACGTCCATGACGTACTCGCCGTAGCCGGAGCTGGCCTGGCGCTCGCCGAGGGCGTAGGCGGCGTCGGCGGTGATCCAGCCCTGGCGCAGGGCGATCTCCTCGAGACACGCGAACCGCACGCCCTGGCGGTGCTCGAGCACCTGCACGTACTGGCTGGCCTCGATCAGCGACTCGTGGGTGCCGGTGTCGAGCCACGCGAAGCCGCGGCCGAGGTCGACCAGGCGCGCGTCGCCGCGGGCGACGTAGGCCTGGTTGACGTCGGTGATCTCCAGCTCGCCGCGCGCCGAGGGCGTCAGCCCGCGCGCGATGTCGAGGACGTCGTTGTCGTAGAAGTACAGGCCCGTGATGGCCCGGTTGGACTTCGGCTGCGCCGGCTTCTCCTCGACCGAGAGCAGCCGGCCCGTCTCGTCGGCCTCACCGACGCCGTAGCGGCCGGGGTCGCGCACGGGGTAGCCGAACAGCACGCAGCCCTTCTCGCGCTCCAGGCGCGTGACCTGCTCGGCGAGGACCGTCCGGAACCCCTGCCCGTGGAAGATGTTGTCGCCGAGCACCAGCGCGGCGGTGTCGTCGCCGACGTGGTCGGCGCCGATGAGGAACGCCTCGGCCAGCCCGTTGGGCGCGGCCTGCTCGGCGTAGGTGAACGAGACGCCCACGTCGCTGCCGTCGCCGAGCAGCCGGCGGAACGCCGGGAGGTCCACCGGCGTCGAGATCACCAGGATCTCCCGGATGCCGGCCAGCATCAGCACCGAGATCGGGTAATAGATCATCGGCTTGTCGTAGACCGGCAGCAGCTGCTTGGAGATCGCCCGCGTCACCGGGTGCAGACGGCTGCCCGACCCGCCGGCCAGGACGATGCCCCTCACCGCGTGCCCCAGTCGGTGGCACCCTCGACGACCGGGGAGCGCCCGAGCAGCGGCCGCCACCACGCCTCGTTCTGCCGGTACCACTCCACCGTGGCCGCGATGCCCTCGACGTCGACCTCGTGCC
>CADCTH010000228.1 GCA_902805495.1 uncultured Actinomycetospora sp. | reverse complement strand
TACGACTCGGTGGCGGCCGGGCCTGGCGCCGCCGACGACATGTCCGGCGTGGCGACGGTCCTCGAGACCGTCCGGGCGCTGCGCGCCGGCCCGCCGCCGCGCGACGACGTCACCGTCGTGCTCACCGACGCCGAGGAGGTGGGACTGCTCGGCGCGCGGGCCTGGGTGCGGGAGAGCATGCCCCGCGACCGCCCCATCGTCGTCCTCAACTGGGAGGCCCGGGGCGTCGAGGGGCCGTCGCTGCTGTTCCAGACCTCGCCGGGCAACGCCGGGCTGATCGACGCGTGGACCGCGAGCGTCCCCCACCCGCGGGGCGACTCCTCGGCGGTCGAGGTCTACCGCTTCCTGCCCAACGACACCGACCTCTCGCCCGTGCTCGACGCCGGGCGCCCGGGGATGAACGCGGCGTTCATCGGGCGGCCGTACCAGTACCACACCCCCGGCGACGCCCCGGCGAACCTCAGCGGGGCCTCGCTGCAGAACCACGGCGGCAACGCCCTCGCGCTCGCCCGGGCGCTCGGCGACCGCGACCTCGCCCGCCTCGACCCGGCCGCGTCCGGCGCGCCGGCGAGCGGCGATCGCACCTACTTCGTCGTGCTGGGCGTCCTCGTCAGCTACGCCAGCGTCTGGGCGTGGGGGGTCGCGGGCCTGGCGCTGGTGCTCGTCGTCGCCCTCGTGGTCGTCGCGCGGATCCGGCAACGGGCGACCGTCGGCGGCGTCCTCGGCGCGGCCCTGGTCTACCTCGTCGGCCTCGTCGTCGCCGTCGCGGTGGGCGTCGGGCTGTGGCAGGGCCTCGTCTGGTTCAGCCCCGCCTACGCCGACACCGGGCCCTTCCTCGGCCGGCCGGTGCTCTACGAGATCGCCGCCGGCGTCCTGGCGTTCGTCATCACGACGCTGGTCGTGAGCGTGGTGCGCCGCCGTCCGGGCGCGGTGGCCCTCGCCGCGGGCGCGCTGCTCGTGCTGGCCCTGCTCGCCGCGGCGCTCGCGGTCGTGGCGCCGAGCTCGGTGTTCCTGCTGGCCTGGCCGGTGATCGGCCTCGCGCTCGCGCTGATCCTCGTGCTCCTGGTGCGCGAGCGCCCGTGGCTCGCCGTCCCGGCCTTCGTGCTCGGCGCGGTGCCGGCCGTGGCCATGCTGATCCCGTTCGCCGTGGCCTCCTTCGACATCGGGGGCATCTCCGACGGGCTGCCGGTCGCCGTCTTCACCCTCGTCGGCATCCCGATCGGGGCGGGCCTCTCGGCGCTGCCGCGGCCCGGCGCAGCGCGGGGCTACGCGCTGCCGATCCTGGCGTTCGTGTGGGTGCTGATCCTCGCCGGCGGCGGCCTGCAGCTCGACGCCCCCGACGCCCGCACGCCCTACGGCAGCCAGCTCGCCTACGTCCTCGACGCCGACACGGGCGCCGCTCGCTGGGTGACGACGGACAGCGCCCCCGCCGACTGGACGCGCCGCTACGCCGGCGAGACCCCGGCGCCCCTGCGGGCCTGGCCGGGCGACGAGCCGGTGAGCCGTGGCCCGGCGCCGGCGCTGCCCGTGCCGCCCCCCGCCGCGACCGTGCTGCTCCGGACGCCCGACACGGTCCGCCTCCAGGTCGCGTCACCGCGGGGCGCGCCGACGATCTTCGTGCGCACCGACGTCGCCGCCCGGTCGGTCACCGTCGCCTACCCCGGGCGGCCGGTGCTGTCGTCGCCGCTCGCGCCGGAACCGATGTCCCTGCGCCTCGACGACGTGCCCCCCGAGGGCGCGGTGGTGGACCTGCAGCTCACGGGCCCCGCGACCCTGCGCGTCGACGACCAGACCCTCGGCCTCGCGGGCGTCCCCGGCTTCACCCCGCGGCCGCCGGAGCTGCGCCAGGCGCGGGGCAACTCGAGCGACGTCGTCGTCGTGTCGCGGGCTGTCGTCGTGCCGTGAGCGCTGTGCATCATCGACGCCTCCCCTCCGAGAGGACCCGCCCGTGACCTCCGTGCTGCCCGCCCTCGTCGACGCCCTGCGCGGAGGGTCGGTCGAGGCCATCGACCTCACCGCCCCGCTGTCGGAGACGACGCCGATCCTGCAGCTGCCCGAGCCGTTCGCGAACACCAGCCGCTTCCGGCTCGAGGAGCTCAGCCGCTACGACGACCGCGGTCCGGCCTGGTACTGGAACGACATCCACACCGGCGAGCACACCGGCACCCACCTCGACGCCCCCAACCACTGGGTGACGGGACGCGACGGGCTCGACGTGTCGCAGGCCCCGCTGCGCACGCTCATCGGGGCCGCCGCCGTGATCGACAAGAGCGCCGAGGTGGCCGCCGACCCCGACTTCCTGCTCGAGGTCGACCACGTCCGGGCCTGGACCGACGAGCACGGCCCGCTGCCCGAGGGCGGCTGGCTGCTCCTGCGCACCGGCTGGGACGCCCGCTCCCACGACCAGGAGGCGTTCACCAACGCCGACGAGCACGGCCCGCACACCCCGGGGGTGTCCGCCGAGTGCGCGCGCTGGATCGCGCAGGAGTCGCCGGTCGCCGGCTTCGGCACCGAGACCGTCGGCACCGACGCGGGTGCCGCCGGCGGGTTCGACCCGCCGTTCTCCTGCCACCACTTCCTCATGGGCGCGGGCAAGTGGGGCCTGACGAGCCTGCATAACCTGGCGCTCCTGCCCCCGACCGGCGCGGTGGTCGTGGTGTCCCCGCTGCCGATCGTCGGCGGCTCGGGCAGCCCGGCGCGGGTGTACGCGCTGGTCGAACGATGAACGTCGCCGAGGTCGTCGGCCGCACGCTCGCCGACCTCGGCGTCGCGCACGTCTACGGCGTCGTCGGCAGCGGCAACTTCGTCGTCACCAACGCCCTGCGCGACGCCGGGGTCGGGTTCACCGCCGCCCGCCACGAGGGCGGGCCGGCGACGATGGCCGACGCCCACGCGCGCACGTCCGGCGCCGTCGTCGCCCTGTCGGTGCACCAGGGTTGCGGGCTGACCAACGCGATGACGGGCCTGACCGAGGCCGCGAAGAGCCGCACGCCGCTGCTCGTGCTCGCCGCCGAGCCCGCCGGCGCCGCGGTGCGCTCCAACTTCCGCGTCGACCAGGACGCGCTGGCCCGCGCGGTCGGCGCCGAGCTCGAGCGCGAGCGCTCGGCGGCGTCCGCGGTCGTCGACACCGTCCGCGCCGTCGCCCTCGCGCGCCGGCAGCGGCGCACGGTCGTGCTCAACCTGCCGCTGGACGTGCAGGCCCAGCCGTGTCCCGACCCGCCCCGCGTCGCCGCGGTCGAGCCCTGGAACCCGACCCGCCCGGACACCGCCTCGGTCGCCTCGCTGGCGGCGATCCTCGCGCGGGCGCAGCGCCCG
>CADCTH010000227.1 GCA_902805495.1 uncultured Actinomycetospora sp. | reverse complement strand
CCGTCGGCCCGGGCGCGGTCGGAGGGGCCGCGGGCCCTCCCGGGGTGCCGCCGCCGGGGGCGGGACCGCCGGCGACGAGCTGCGCGGGCTCGGCGTCGGCGTCGGGGTGCACGGGCCGCGTGCGCAGCACGCTGAGGTCCTGGGTGAGCTCGGGGTCGTCGACGACGCCGTCCCGCAGCGCGGCGCGGACGCGCCGGACCTGGGTGAGCAGCACCCGGGCGTCGTGCGGCCGGTGGTCGGCGTCGCGGGCGGTGGCCCCGGTGACCAGGGCGTCGAGGTAGGGCGGGATCCGGCCGGAGCGGGCGAGCGTCGACGGCGGGGGCACGTCGTTGTGGACGTGGGCGTACGCGACCTGGATCGGGGTCTCGCCGGTGTGCGGCTTGCGCCCGGTGAGCAGCTCGAAGAGCACGACGCCGGCGCTGTAGACGTCGGAGCGGGCGTCGGCCCGGCCGGACAGCACCAGCTCGGGCGGCAGGTAGGAGACGGTGCCGATCAGCAGGCCCTGGGTCGCGGTCGAGGTCTGCGACGACACCGCCTTGGCCAGCCCGAAGTCGGCGACCTTGATCTGCCCGCGGTCGCTGAAGAGCACGTTCTCGGGCTTGACGTCGCGGTGCACGAGCCCCGCGTCGTGCGCCGCCGCGAGCGCGGAGAGCACGGGCTCGAAGACCTCGAGCGCACGGGCCGGGGCCATCGGCGCCTCGCGGAGGATGACGTCGCGCAGCGTGGGCCCGTCGACGTACTCCATGACGATGTAGGGCCGCACGGTGTGCCCGTCCAGGACGGCCTGGCCCTGGTCGAAGACGGAGACGACGCAGGGGTGGGAGAGCCGGGCGGCGGCGCGGGCCTCGCGGTCGAACTTGCGGGCGAACTCGGCGTCGTCGCCCAGCCCGACGTGCATGACCTTGACCGCGACGGTGCGGGTCAGCCGGGTGTCGACGGCCTGGTAGACGGTCGCCATCCCGCCGCGGGCGAGGCGCTGGGTGATCTGGTAGCGACCGTCGAGGACCTGGCCGACCAGGGGGTCGCCGACGCTCGTCATGGTCACGCCTGCTCCAGACACGGTGGGGAAGATGGCCGTGTGGGCCTCGGCCGCGAGCATAAGCCGGTCCGGGTGCTCCGCCGGGGAGGGCACGCCGTCCGCCCGCCACCCGTCGCCGCCCACCGGTCGAGGATGCCGCACGAGCCTGTGCGTCCCGCCGTTCCCGGGGGCGGACCAGGGCCGGCTCGGGGTGCTCCCCGGGTCGGCAGGCCGTCCCGGGCATGGGGGAGAGGCGCCCGGTCGTGCCCGCGCCGGTCAGCCGGCCTCCACCGGGCGGGCCGGCGCCCCGGTCCCCGGCACCGCCACGTCTGTCATCGTGTCTGTCCTGCCCGGCGGGTCGGGAGCGGTTGCACCGGGAATAATTGAACGATCAACTCCAGTTGAACCGGCCAACCAGGAGGAGACAGACATGGAGTTCGGACTCACCACCTTCGCCGAGATCAACGACGCGACGGTCACCCCGGGCGAGCGGCTGCGCGAGGTCGTCGAGGAGGCCGTGCTGGCCGACCAGCTCGGCCTCGAGGTCTACGGCATCGGCGAGCACCACCGCCCCGACATGGCCGCCTCGGCCCCCGAGATCGTGCTGGCCACGATCGCCGGCCGCACCGAGAACATCCACCTGAGCAGCGCCGTCACGGTGCTCAGCTCGGCGGACCCGGTGCGCGCCTTCCAGAACTTCGCCACCCTCGACCTGCTCTCCGGCGGTCGCGCCGAGCTGATGGCCGGCCGGGGCTCCTTCACCGAGTCCTTCCCGCTCTTCGGCTACTCCCTCGGCGACTACGACGAGCTGTTCGCCGAGAAGCTCGAGCTGCTGCTCGCCCTGCGCGAGGAGGGCCCGACGACGTGGTCCGGGCAGTTCCGGGCGCCGCTCGAGGGCGTCGTGGTGCACCCCCGTCCCGAGGGCCGGCCGCTGCCGGTCTGGGTCGCCGTCGGCGGGACCCCGAGCTCGATCGTCCGCGCCGGCACGCTGGGCCTGCCCCTGGCGCTGGCCATCATCGGCGGCCAGCCCGCGGCCTTCGCGCCGCACGCCGACCTCTACCGCCGCGCCCTCGAGCACGGCGGCCACCCCGCCAGCACCCCGCTCGCGGTGCACGCGCACGGCTACGTCGCCGCCGACGAGCAGGCTGCCCGGGCGGACTTCCTGCCGGGCTACAAGGCCACCTTCGACAAGATCGGCCGCGAGCGGGGCTGGGCCCCGATGTCGCGCGCGCAGATCGAGGGCCTGGTGGGTCCCGAGGGCGCGCTGTTCTTCGGCCACCCCGAGCGGGTGGCGGACAAGATCGTCGCCCTGCACGGCCTGCTGGGTCTCGACCGCTTCGAGATGCACGTCAGCCACGTCGACCACGCCAGGACGATGCGCTCCATCGAGCTCTTCGCCACCGAGGTGGTCCCGCTGGTCCGGGCGCGGCTGGCGGCCGAGCCCGCCACCGTCTGAGCGGTGCGCGACGGCGCCCCGGTCGGGGCGCCGCTCGCTAGGGTGAGCGCGTGACGGCACTCATGGGCCTGGCGGCCCGGCTGCGGCTCGCCCGGCTGGTCCTCCGCACCGATGCCCGCCGCCGCCAGGGCGACCTGGCCGCCTTCCTGACTGCGGCGCTGGCCGGCGGGGTCGACGTGGTGCAGGTCCGTCAGGACGACCTCGACGCCGCGACCGGTCGCGCGG
>CADCTH010000226.1 GCA_902805495.1 uncultured Actinomycetospora sp. | reverse complement strand
GTGCCGGCCGCGGCGGCCGCCGACGAGGGCCCGCAGCGCTGGGCCCCGCCCCTGGCCGGCACGGCCACCGGCGTGGACCTCACCGAGGGCACCGCGCGCCTGACGACGTCCCGCGACGGCACGGAGGGCGGCCCGGCCGCCCTGCGCGGCGCCCAGCGTCAAGGCCTGCTCGACCTCGGCGCGCACCAGTTCGCGACGCCGGTCAACCGGCTCGACGCTCCCGTCACCGGCGACGTGCCCCCCGGCTCTGCCGTCGGCGTCGACGTCCGCGGTCAGGGCGCCGACGGGCAGTGGAGCGAGTGGATCCCCGCGGAGCCCGGCTCGCCCGCGATGCTCCCGGAGCCGACGCGCACCGTGGCCGTCCGCCTGGCCCTCGTCGCGCCGACCGGCTCGGCCGGGCCGTCCGTGCGCAGCCTCGAGGTGCTCGCCGACGATGTGCCCACCGGCCCCCGCACCGTGACGCCCCGCGCCAGCCACCGCGTCTTCGCCACCCGCGAGGGACTCGTCGGCGGCACCACCGCCAACGGGCACCGCATCGTGCCGAACGACCAGTTCGTCGCCCTGCCGTCGCGACGCGCGCTCTCGCCCAAGGGGCGCGGCGACTACAGCGTGCGCGTCTGCACCGACGCCGGGCGCTGCGCGACGGTGCCGGTGTGGGACGTCGGCCCCTGGAACACCACCGACGACTACTGGAACCCGCCGGCCGAGCGCCAGTCGTGGAAGGACCTGCCCCAGGGCCGCCCGCAGGCCCAGGCCGCGTTCGAGAACAAGCACAACGGGGGCCGCGACGGGTTCGGCCGGCGGGTCAAGAACCCCGCGGGCATCGACCTCGCCGACGGCACCTTCTGGGGCCTGGGCCTGAGGAACAACGCCTTCGTCACCGTCGACTACCTCTGGACCGCCCGCAGCGGCGCCCTCGGGCAGGCGATCACCGGGGGCACCGGGCCGGTCGTCGAGCGCGCCACCCCGGACGCCGCGGGTGTCGACGCCGGCGTCGTCGGCGACGGCGCCCAGGTCGAGCAGCAGCGCCAGCTCGCCGGCACGCCCGTGACGGGCAGCCAGGGCACGAGCAACCTGTGGCTGCGCACGCGGCCCGACCGCTACGTCCCGGCCGCCTCGATCCAGGGCGCGCCGCCGCTGCCGCCGTGCACGTAGCGCCGGGCACCGGGGCGCGAGGTACTAGGCTCGCCGGGCGTGGCGACCGTCGGTGAGTGGGTGGAGGGGGCCCGGCCCCGCACGTTGCCCACGGCGATCGCGCCGGTGCTCGCCGGGACCGGCGCGGCGGCCGGGGTCGACGGGTTCGACGCCGTCGCCGCGCTCCTCGCGCTGGTGGTCTCGGTGTCGCTCGTCGTCGGCGTCAACTACGCCAACGACTACTCCGACGGCGTGCGCGGCACCGACGACGACCGCGTCGGGCCGCTGCGCCTCGTCGGGTCGGGCGCGGCCCAGCCGTACAAGGTGAAGCGCGCGGCGATGTTCTGCCTCGGGCTCGGAGCGCTCGCGGGCGTCGCGCTCTCGCTCTACAGCGGGCACTGGTGGCTGATCATCGTCGGCGCGGTGTGCCTGCTCGGCGCGTGGTTCTACACCGGCGGCTCCAAGCCCTACGGCTACCGCGGGCTCGGCGAGGTCGCGGTGTTCGTGTTCTTCGGGCTGGTCGCCGTGCTCGGCACCGAGTTCGTGCAGACGGGCCGCGCCAGCGGGCTGGGCATCGGCGCCTCGGTGGGCGTCGGGCTGCTCGCGTGCGCGGTGCTCGTCGCCAACAACCTGCGCGACGTCCGCTCCGACGCCGAGACGGGCAAGCGCACGCTCGCCGTGGTGCTCGGCGACCGCGACACCCGCGTGCTCTACGCCGCCCTGGTGGTCGTCCCGCTCGGCATGACGCTGGTGCTCAGCCTGCGGGCGTGGGGCGCGCTGCTGGGCCTGCTCGCGCTGATCCTGCTGGTGCCGGGGCTGCGCCGCGTGCTCTCCGGGGCGACGGGCGCGCGGCTGATCCCCGTGCTGCGCGACACCGCGCTCGGCCTGCTCGTGTGGGGCGCGGCGACGGCCCTGGGGCTGGCGCTGACCTAACGCCCGCCCTCGGCGAGCGCGGCGAGCCGGTCGAGGGACGCGCTGAGCTTCTCGGCCGTCGTCCGCCGGGCCGTCCCGAAGCGCGACTCGTCGGTCAGCTCCGTCCAGTCGTAGGTGTGCCGGACGAGCGTCCGGTCCGCCCCACGGGGCTCGAGCTCCCAGCGCCACAGGTGCCCGGGCTGCTGGCCGCCCGGCTCGGAGGGCCGCCAGGCGACGCGACGCCCCTCGTCGAACTCGACGACGTGGTTCTCGCGGACGCTGCCCTGCGTCAGCGTCGTGGAGAACACCTCGCCCACCGCGCGGACGCGCTGGCCCGCCGCGGCCTCGGCCAGGTTGGCGTTGCCGTCCCACTCGGGCTGGCGCGCCGGGTCGGCGATGAGCTCGAAGATCGCCTCCGCCCCGGCCGCGATCTCCCGCTCGGCACTCACGACCCGCGGTCCGTCGGTCGACTCGTCGCTCACAGCGCCTCCTCGCTCGGTGACCGGTGAACATGGTGCACGACGGCGCTCGCTAGGTGGGGACGCGTGGTCGTCCGCCGGGGCGGGGTCGTCGGTCGGGGTCGATCCAGGGTGGCGGGGTGAACCACGGGAGCCCGTCGATCATCTCGAGGTGCCAGTGGTCGTGGTGGATCACGAGGTGGTGGTGCTGGCAGAGCAGCACCATGTTCTCCACCTTGGTGTCGCCGCCGTCGAGCCAGTGCTCGACGTGGTGCAATGCCGCTCAGTTAGGCGCCGGCGCGGTAGATGTGGATCTCTGGCGGGTCGGGATGTCGCTCGCCGGATCGAGTCGAGCGTTTGACGGGATGGTATTTCGCGAAGTGCCGCTTC
>CADCTH010000225.1 GCA_902805495.1 uncultured Actinomycetospora sp. | reverse complement strand
GCCTCGGTGAGCAGCGCCGGCTGCACGGGCGCGGCGTGCAGCCGCTGCAGCTCGGCGACGGCGTCGGCGGGGTCGACCTCGGCGCGCGCCGCCACCTCGGCCAGCGCCTTCTCGGCCTCGGCGTGCCGCGCCCACAGCCCCTCGGCGTTGAGCACGCCCAGGCCGCCGAGCTCGCCGACCGCGCCGCCGTCACCGGGCTGACCACCGCGTCGGTGGGGTGGGTCAGCAGGGGCAGCTCGAAGCGGTAGGCGTCGAGCTGCCAGGCCGTCGACACCGCCGACGACGAGCGCGTCCGCCGCGACGGCACGATGTCGAGGTCGTCGAAGACGTAGCTGCGCTGGGCGCTGCGGCCCCGGCCGATCTCGACCTGCTCGCGCACGCGGAGGCCCTCCCTGTCAGGTCGAACAGCTAGCGCGCCCCGTAGTTCGGCGCCTCGGCGGTCATCGTGACGTGGTGCGGGTGCGACTCGGCGAGCCACGCCGCGGTGATGCGCACGAAGTGCGCCCGCTGCAGCTCTGCCGTGGACCGCGAACCCGTGTAGCCCATCGCCGCCCGCAGCCCGCCGACGAGCTGGTGGGCCACCTGGGCGAGCGGCCCCCGGAAGGGTACGCGGCCCTCGACGCCCTCGGGCACCAGCTTGTCGTCGGACAGGACGTCGTCCTGGAAGTAGCGGTCCTTGGAGTAGGAGCCCTGCAGCCCGCGCGTCTGCATCGCGCCCAGCGACCCCATGCCCCGGTAGGCCTTGTACTGCTTGCCGTCGAGCAGCACCAGGTCGCCCGGCGTCTCGGCGGTGCCCGCGAGCAGCGAACCGAGCATCACCGTGCTGGCGCCCGCGGCCAGCGCCTTGGCGATGTCGCCCGAGGACTGCAGCCCACCGTCGCCGATGATCGGCACCCCGGCCGGGGTGGCCGCCGCGGCCGCCTCGTGGATCGCGGTGATCTGCGGGACGCCGACGCCGGCGATGACCCGCGTGGTGCAGATGGAGCCGGGGCCGACGCCGACCTTGATCGCGTCGGCGCCCGCGTCGACCAGGGCCTGCGCCGCGGCGCGGGTCGCGACGTTGCCGCCGACGACCTCGACCCGCTCGCCGAGCTCCTGCTTGAGCTTCGCCACCATGGCCGTGACCGCGCGCGAGTGCCCGTGCGCGGTGTCGACCACCAGCACGTCGGCCCCGGCGTCGACCAGCGTCATGGCCCGCGTCCACGCGTCGTCGCCGACACCGACCGCCGCCCCGCAGAGCAGGCGCCCGTCCGGGTCCTTGGTGGCCAGCGGGTACTGCTCGGTCTTCACGAAGTCCTTGACCGTGATGAGTCCGCGCAGGATGCCGGCGCCGTCGACCAGCGGCAGCTTCTCGATCTTGCGGCGGCGCAGCAGGCCGAGCGCGGCCTCGGCGGTGACGCCGACCTGCGCGGTGACGAGGTCGTCGGCCGTCATGACGTCGCGCACACGACGCGAGTGGTCGACCTCGAAGCGCATGTCGCGGTTGGTGATGATGCCGACCAGCCGCCCGCCCTCGTCGACCACGGGCAGTCCGGAGATGCGGAACTTCGCGCAGAGCGCGTCGACCTCGGCGAGGGTGTCGTCGGGCGAGCACGTGACCGGGTCGGTGACCATGCCGGCCTCGGACCGCTTGACCACCTCGACCTGCGCGGCCTGCTCCTCGGCCGGGAGGTTGCGGTGCAGCACGCCCATGCCGCCCTGGCGCGCCATGGCGATGGCCATGCGCGACTCGGTGACCGTGTCCATCGCCGAGCTGACCAGCGGCACGCGCAGCGTCACCCGGCGGGTGAGCCGGGCGGAGGTGTCCGCCTCGGAGGGCACGACGTCGGACTCGGCCGGCAGGAGCATGACGTCGTCGAAGGTCAGGCCGAGCAGGGCGAACTTCTCGCTGTCGACGGGTCCCGCCCCGTAGCGCTCGGTGTCCCGCATCCCGGCCTCCGTCAGCACCATGCCCCGATCGTAGTCCGCCCCACCGACCGGTCCCCCGGGCGCGCACACCGCCGACGCGTGACGCCCACCGCGTGGCGGGTAAATTGCTGGTCGTGCCGTATGAAGCGTTGCCGCCCGACCCGTTCGCGGGGGATCCCGCGGACCCCGCCCGCGCGCTCGGGGGATCGGAGTCCGACGGCGACGGTGACGCCCCGCTGGACGACGCCGAGCGCGACGAGGTGGTGGCCGACCTCGGTGACCTCGCGGTGTTCGAGGCGCTGCTCGCCCCGCGGGGCATCCGCGGCGTGGTGGTCGACTGCGAGGACTGCTCCGAGCAGCACTACCACGACTGGGACCTGCTGCGCGCCAGCCTCCAGCAGCTGCTCGACGAGGGCCACATGCGCCCGCACGAGCCCCCGTTCGACCCCGATCCGGCGGCCTACGTCACCTGGGAGTACTGCCGCGGCTTCGCGGACGCGACGCTCGCGGAGTGACGTCCGCGCGTGACGGTCTGCCGCGTGACGGTCTGCCGCGTGACCGTTCCCTGACGCACGAACGGCCCGGTCCCCTCGCGGGGGCCGGGCCGTTCGTCGTCGGGCGGGTGGTGCTCAGCCGGTGGTCGACGTCGCGCCGGGGGTGGAGGAGAGACCGTTCGTGGTGGTCGTCTCGTCCGGGGCGTCCTGCGTCTCCGCCGGGACCTCCTCCGGCTCCGCCGGATCGGCCGGCGTCGCGGCGTCCTCCGGCGGCGTCGCCGGGTCCGCCGGGCTCGGCGTGACCGGGTCGTCCGCCGTGCCCGGGGCCGGGGCCGCCGGCGACGGCTCCGTCGAGCCGGCGGCCGGCTCGCGGGTGGCCGGCGACGGGTCGTTGCCGAGCGAGGTCTGCACCCGGTCGCGCTCGGCGACCAGCGGAGCGCGCTGCTCCGGCTCGACCTGCGGGATCACGATGTTGACCTGGGCGAGCTCGTTGCGGGCGGCCGGGATGTCGCCCCGCGCGAGGGCGCCGTTGGCGGCCTCGATGCGGTTGCGGACCTCCTCGACGCGCTCGACGCTCTGGGCGCGCTCGGAGAAGAAGACCTTGGAGACGCCCCACAGCGTGTCGCCGGGCATCGCGCCGTGGACCGCGACCGTCAGCCCGGCACAGGCGACGGCGGCCGCGACGGCGGCGATGGCGAACGGCATGCGCCGGCGACCACGGGACCGCAGCCGATCGCGCGACTCGTGCCCGGCCGCGACGGCCTCGGCCGCCTCGTCCAGGGTGACGAGCTCGGGCATCGGGTCGGCCTCGATGTCGGCGCGCCAGGCCGCCAGGATCGCGGCGAGGCGGTCGTCGTCGGTGCCGCCGAAACCGTAGCTGCCCTGATCACCCGCTGCGCCGGCACCGCCGGCGAGCGCGTCGATCAGGGCGTCGTCCGCCCGGACCGCAGCGAGGTCGACGGGGCCGTCGACGAGGTCTCCCTCGGACCCGCCCGACGCCCGGTGGCCGCCCACTCAACTCACCTCTTCCGAGATCGCGGACACGGCGGTCCGCAGCTTGGCCAGGGCCCGGTGCTGAGCGACCCGCACCGCACCGGGGGTGGACTCGACCGCTTCCGCGGTCTCCTCCGCCGACAATCCAACGACGACACGCAGCACCAGGATTTCCCTCTGTTTGGGGGGAAGCGTGTCGAGCAGTTGACCCATCTGGACCGACAACGCTCCGTTCAGCGCCCGCTGCTCGGGGCCGTCCCGGGGATCGAGCTCCTCGGGGAGCTCCTCCACGGGCTCGGACCGGCTGCGCGCCACCGAGCGGTGGGCGTCGACGACCTTGTGGGCCGCGATGCCGTACACGAACGCGAGGAACGGGCGGCCCTGGTCGCGGTATCCCGGCAGCGCTGTCAGCACGGCGAGACACACCTCCTGGGCCACGTCGTCGGCCGAGACCGGTGACCGTTCGTGCCGGCCGATGCGCGCACGGCAGTACCGCACGACCAACGGCCGGATGATCGCGAGAACGCGGTTGAGGGCCGAGCGGTCGCCGTCGTTGGCGGCGGCCACCAGACCCTCGAGATCGTTCCCTGCGTCAGTCATCGCTGCACGTGGCCCCGGTGTTACGCGGGGCGGTGTCACCGAGCGCATCGGCACGGGTGCCGACACGGGGTCCACCGCCGGACGGTCCGCCGTCCCGGCCGAGGTGAGCGGGTCGGGCGACGGCGTGGTCCGTGCAGCGTAACGGGCGGGCCCCGCACTCGGCGGGGGAGGCGTGGCGTTCGCCCGATCCGGCGCACGCCACCGGTCCGCGGCGCGGTGGACCGCGCGCGGGATGCCGATCACCGGCGTCGGGAGGTCGTCGACCGGCACCCGGTGGGTGACGTCGACCCGGGCTCCCGAGCGTCCGCCGTTCCGGGAGGCGGTCAGGAGACCAGGCCCCGTCGGAAGCCGTGCGCGACGGCCTGCGCACGGTCGCGGACGCCGAGCTTGCGGAACAGCCGGCGCGCGTGGGTCTTCACGGTGTCCTCGGAGAGGTAGAGCTCCCGGCCGATCTGGCCGTTGCTCTTGCCCTGGGCCATGCCGCGCAGGACCTGCAGCTCGCGCTCGGTGAGCTGGACACCGGAGTCGGCGGGCGTGCGCGGCGCGGGCACCGAGGTGCTGGCCAGCGTGTGGGCCAGCGCGGCGACGAGCTCCGGGCGGGAGGCGTCCCACCGCAGGTAGCCGCGCGCGCCGCCGGCGATGGCCGCGGCGATGCTGCCCGAGTCGTCGGGCGCGCCGAAGACGATGACGTTGGCCTGCGGGTGCGCCGCGACGAGCCGGCGCGTGGCCTCCACCCCGGTGGGCACGGCGCGCTGGGTGCCGACGAGCACCACGTCGACGGTCTGCCGCGAGAAGCGCGTGAGCAGCTCGTCGCCGTGGGCGACGCAGTCGATGCGGTGGACTCCCGGGACCGCGGACATCACCCTGGTGAGGCCTTCACGGACGCTGCGACGATCGTCGCAGATCAGCACCGTGGTCACGGGAGCTCCTTTCTGCAGCGACCCTGCAGTCGATGAGCGAGCACTCTCCCCCATCGGCACGCGGAGCGGCGAGCTTGACCCGCCGCCGGCTCCGGATTCGCTGATCCGCCCGGGGACCCCACCCCGGGTGGGTCCGGGGCCGACGTGCCGGTCCATGCGCTCTCCTCACGACGGGCGCAGGACGACCACGCCTCGATGGGGCCGAGGGCCTCACGACCGATCGGCACCGCCCGGTCCGACGACCGGTCGGCTGTGACGACCCTCCCCCTGTCCAACGTGCGGGCGACCCTACGGTGACGACCGGAGATCCACCCGATCCGACCGTCCGGCGACACCTGCCTGTACTCCGCGTGCGGCGAATGATCACGGATCGGAGCCGTCTCGGCAAGCACCATGACATGTAGGAGGCGAGCGGTGGTGCGGAATGGCGCACGTCGCAGTGCCTTGTCGTCGCGCGCGGTACCGCCATAGGGTCCACCGCGGTGTCTGCGGTCCGCACCGCGTCGCTCACCAACAGTGACGAACCGCTGGACGACCGCCCGCGACGAGGAGGTGCCGCATGGCCGATGTGCGCCGGCTGCCGGGGCCGAACGCCGACATCTGGGACTGGCAGCGCCTCGGCGCGTGCCGCGGCATGGACAGCGCGTTCTTCTTCCACCCCGACGGTGAGCGGGGCCCCGCCCGCGCCCACCGGGAACGCCGGGCCAAGGCGGTCTGCCGCGACTGCCCGGTCATCGAGCCGTGCCGCCGCCACGCCATCGCCGCCGGGGAGCCCTACGGCATCTGGGGCGGACTCTCCGAGTCCGAACGGGTCGCGGTGACCACGGGCCGCCCGAGGCGCCTCACCGGAGGCTGAGCGCCCGACCGGACCCACGAACGACGAACGGCCCCGCACCGATGGTGCGGGGCCGTCCGCTTCTACTGCCTTGCCGGCCGCCGGAGCGCGCCGGGGATCGGTGGGCAGCGCGACGCAGGAGCGCTGACGACCGGATCTCCTCGGCGCGACCAGCTAGTGGCCGTGCCCGTGGCCGTGCCCGTGGCCGCCGCCGGCGGCGGGGGCCTCGTCCTCGGGCTTGTCCACGACGGCGCTCTCGGTGGTGAGCACCATCCTCGCGATGGAGGTGGCGTTCTCCAGGGCGGACCGGGTGACCTTCACGGGGTCGATGATCCCGGCGGCCATGAGGTCGCCGTAGGTCTCGCTGGCCGCGTCGTAGCCGGTGCCCCAGGCCCCGCCGGCGACGTGGGCGGCGACGACCGAGCCCTCGAGCCCGGCGTTGTGGGCGATGGCGCGCAGCGGCGCCGAGAGCGCCCGGCGCACCAGGGCGACGCCCGTGGCCTCGTCACCGGTGAGGCCGAGGCCGCCCTCGAGCTCGGCCGACGCGTGCAGCAGCGCGCTGCCGCCGCCGGGGACGATGCCCTCCTCCACCGCGGCGCGGGTGGCGGCGATGGCGTCCTCGATGCGGTGCTTGCGCTCCTTCATCTCGGTCTCGGTGGCCGCGCCGACCTTGATGACGGCGACGCCGCCGGAGAGCTTCGCCAGCCGCTCCTGGAGCTTCTCGCGGTCCCAGTCGGAGTCGGTGTCGGCGATCTCGCGACGGATCTGCGAGATGCGGGCGTCCACGTCGGCCTGCTGCCCGCCGCCATCGACGAGGGTGGTGGTGTCCTTGGTGATCACCGCGCGGCGCACCGAGCCGAGCACCTCGACGCCCGACTCGGAGAGCTTGACGCCGGTCTCGGGGTTGACCACGGTCGCGCCGAGCGCGGCGGCGAGGTCGTCCACGAAGGCCTTGCGGCGGTCGCCGAAGAACGGCGCCTTGACCGCGGCGACCCGCACCGTCTTGCGGATGGAGTTGACCACCAGCGTCGAGAGCGCCTCGGCCTCGACGTCCTCGGCGATGATCAGCAGCGGCTTGCCGTCCTCGGCGACCTTCTCGAGCAGCGGGAGCAGCTCGGAGATCGAGCTGATCTTCTCGCGGTGCAGCAGGACCTGCGCGTCCTCGAGCACCGCCTCCATCGAGTCGTTGTCGGTGACGAAGTAGGGCGAGATGTAGCCCTTGTCGAACTGGACGCCCTCGGTGATCTCCAGCTCGGTGGCGAGCGTCGAGGCCTCCTCGACGGTGATGACGCCGTCCTCGCCGACGGACTCCATGGCCTCGCCGATGAGGTCGCCGATGGTCTGGTCGCGCGAGGCGACCGCGCCGACGGCGGCGATGCCCTGCCGGCCGTCGACCGGGGTGGCGCGCGAGCGCAGCACCTCGGTGATCTTCTCGGTGGCGGCGACCATGCCTGCGCCGAGCGCCGTGGGGTTGGCGCCCGCGGCCAGGTTGCGCAGGCCCTCGGGGACGAGGGCCTGGGCCAGCACGGTGGCGGTGGTGGTGCCGTCACCGGCGACGTCGTTGGTCTTGGTGGCGACGTTCTTCGCGAGCTGCGCCCCGAGGTCCTCGAACGGGTCGTCGAGCTCGATCTCGCGGGCGATGGTGACGCCGTCGTTGGTGATCGTCGGACCACCGAACTTCTTCTCCAGCACGACGTGGCGACCGCGCGGCCCGAGGGTCACGACGACCGTGTTCGCCAGCTGGTCGACGCCCCGCTCCAGCGCACGCCGGGCGGTCTCGTCGAAGGTGATCTGCTTCGGCACTGACGTTCCTTCCTGATCGGGCCTGACACGACCCCGACACGACGACGCCCCGGTGTCCCCGAGTGTCCGGGGGCACCGGGGCGGTGTCCGTGTCGTGCGCGGGCGTCCTAGTTGACGACCGCCAGCACGTCGCGCGAGGACAGGATGAGGTAGTCCTCGCCCTGGTACTTCACCTCGGTGCCGCCGTACTTCGAGAAGATGACGACGTCGCCCACGGCGACGTCCAGCGGGATGCGGTTCCCGTTGTCGTCCACGCGGCCCGGGCCGACGGCGACGACCTTGCCCTCCTGGGGCTTCTCCTTCGCCGTGTCCGGGATGACGATGCCGGACGCGGTCGTGGTCTCGGCCTCGCTGGCCTGCACCACGAGCTTGTCCTCGAGCGGCTTGATGTTGACGTTGGCCACGTCGGTGACCTCCACCTGTCTGGGGTCGGAGCGGATTGCCGTACTGCTTGGCGTCCACGGCGCCGGCGGGTCCACCCCGTCGTCGCGGGTGCCGGGGCGGCTCCGACGCCGTGCTGTCTGGCACTCTAGCGCCGAGAGTGCCAAGGCTTCAACGAGGGTCGGGCGCGGGCGCGCCCCGATCGGGCGACCGCGGGAGGCGCCGCATCGTGTAGGCGTCCGCGCCCGAGGCGTAGTAGCGCCGGCGCGTCCCGAGCACCTCGAAACCGGTCGCCCGGTACAGGCGCAGGGCGGCCTCGTTGTCGGTGCGGACCTCGAGGTAGGTCGTCGCCCCGATGCCGGCCGCGGCCGCCAGCAGCCCGTCGAGCAGGGCCCGGCCGGTGCCGCGGCCCTGGTGCGCCGGGTCGACGCCGATGGTGTGGATCTCGGCCTCCGAGGACTGGCCGAGGCGCCCCGGCAGCAGCGCGACCCCGCCGTAGCCCACCAGTACCCCCTGCTCCCGCGCCGCGAGGTAGAGGTGCCCGGCGCGCAGCTCGTCGCGGAACGCCTGGGCGCTCCACGGGTCGTCGCCGGGGAAGAGGATCGCCTCGAGCTCGGCGCGCCGCTGCGCGTCGTCGGCGGTGAGGGCGTCGAGCACCGGGCGGGGCGTCACGGCGTCACGGCCGCGTCACGGCCTTCGGCGCCCCGGGCGGCACCGCGTCGGGACGGCGCAGGTAGAGCGGCACGAGCGGCCCGGGTACGTCGCCGGCCCGCAGCGCCGGGGCGGCCACGGCGACCAGGCCCTCGGGGCTCGGTCCCGGCACCGCGTGCTGGTCGCCGCCCACCCGGTCGGCGGCGTCGCCCAGCACGGCGTCGACGGGGTCCAGGTCGCGCTCGGCCAGCAGCTCGGCCAGCAGCGCCGGCGCGATCACCTCGGGGCCGTGGGTGCGCACGCCGTCGACGACCAGGCTCCAGTAGACCTCGCGTCGCCGGGCGTCGGTGACCACGAGGACGCGGAGCGGAGCGGAGCCGGACCCTGAGCTCGAGCCGTGGCCGGGGACGCCGGCGGCGACGGCGTCGTGGGTCGGGACGCCGTGCACCGGCAGGCCCAGGGCGTCGCCCATGGCCGCCGCCGTGACGAGGCCGACGCGCAGCCCCGTGAACGGGCCGGGGCCGAGCCCGACGACGACGGCGTCGCGGTCGCGGCGGGTGCGGCCGGCCTCGGCGAGCGCGTCGCGCACCGCCGCGGCGTCGAGCTCGGCGTGGGCGCGGGCACCGACCGCGTCGCGGCCGGCGAGCGTCACGGGGGGACCGTCGGGACCCAGCTCGACCACGCCCGCGGTGAT
>CADCTH010000224.1 GCA_902805495.1 uncultured Actinomycetospora sp. | reverse complement strand
GAGGTCACCCAGCGCCTCGAGGGGACGCTCGCCGCGACGGCGGTCGCCGCCCGGGCGGGCGCGCGGATGTTCCGGGCCCACGAGGTGGCCGCCACCCGCCGGGTGGTCGACATGGTGTCGGCGATCCGCGGCGACCGCCCGCCCGCCCGCACCGTCCGGGCCCTGGCGTGACGGTGGCCTGCGGCCTCGTGAGCAGCAGGCGCGAGCTGCGCGCGTCCCGCTGACCCAGTTCGTGCCCGTCGACGGCGACTGGCTCCCCGACGAGCAGGAGGTGGCGACGAGCGACCGCCCGCCCCTGGCCGCCCTGCGGGCCACCGGGCCCTGACCCGGCACCACCTACGATCGGGCCCATGGGCAGCGCGCTGGTGTACGTCATCGTGGTCGGCCTCGTGGCCGCCGCGGTCTACCTGGTGGCGGCCTTCGTCTTCGGTCGCGGCGAGGAGCTCGCCCCGATGCCGCCGGGCGCGACGCCCACCCGCCTGCCCGCCCGCGACCTGACCGGCGGCGACGTGCGCGACCTGCGCTTCCAGCAGGCACTGCGCGGCTACAAGTGCAGCGAGGTCGACTGGGCGCTCGAGCGCCTCGCCGCCGAGGTCGACGCGCTGCGCGCCCGGGTCGAGGCGATGGAGAACCTGGCCGCAGATCCGGACCCGGACCCGGATCCGGCGCCGGCACGGGTCAACGGCCACGCCGGGCGCGAGGTGGACGACCCGGCCCCCACCGACCCGACGGTGCGCGCCGAGCAGGCCCAGGGCGCGTCGTCGGGCCCCGCGCGGGGAATGTCCGGCGTGGAGGGCCCGCGGCGCTGAGCCCGCGGCACCACGGAGCAGGGAGCCCCACATGGCGCGACGCGAGATCTCGGTGTCGGTCGACATCGACGCACCGGTCGAGACGGTGTGGGCCGAGGTCATGGACTGGGAGTCCCAGGGCGAGTGGATGCTCGGCACCGACGTGCGCGTGACGCAGGGCGACGGGAAGACCCCGGGCACGCGGGTCGCGGCGTTCACCGGCATCGGGCCCGTGGGTGTCACGGACACCATCGAGCTGGTCGGCTGGGATCCGCCGCACCGCGCCACCGTCCGGCACGTCGGCCGCATCATCCGGGGCAGCGGGGTCTTCACCGTCGTCGAGCGCACCGCGTCCGACGGCCGCGAGGGCTCGACGTTCACGATGGCCGAGCAGCTCGACCTGCCGCTCGGGCCGCTGGGGGCCCTGGGATGGCCACTGGCCAAGCCCGTCTTCGCGTGGGGCCTGCGCGCCTCCCTGGACACGCTGGCCCGCCGGTGCGAGCAGGCCGCGGCGCGGTGAGCGCCCGGTGACCGTGGCCGTCGTCGGCGCCGACGGGGTCGGGCGCTGCCCCTGGGGCGCCGGGGACGGCCTGCTCGCGGAGTACCACGACGCCGAGTGGGGCCGGGAGCTGCGCGGCCGCGACGCCCTGTTCGAGCGGATCAGCCTCGAGGCGTTCCAGTCGGGGCTGTCGTGGCTGGTCGTGCTGCGCAAGCGCCCCGCCTTCCGCGCAGCGTTCGCCGGGTTCGACCCGGAGTCGGTGGCCGGGTTCGGCGACGACGACGTCGCGCGGCTGCTCGCCGACGCGGGCATCGTCCGCAACCGCGCCAAGATCGAGGCGACGATCGCCAACGCCCGCGCCGTGCTGGGGCTCGCCGAGCGGGGCGAGGACCTGGACACGTTGCTGTGGTCGTTCGCGCCGCCGCCCCGCGCGGCGCCGCCGGCGGGCTTCGAGGACGTTCCGGCGACGACGCCGGAGTCGACGGCGATGGCGAAGGCGCTGCGTGCCCGCGGCTTCCGGTTCGTCGGACCGACGACCTGCTACGCCCTCATGCAGGCGACCGGGATGGTCGACGACCACGTCGCGGGGTGCTTCCGGGCGGTGGACACCCCGGCGCGCTGAGGCCCGCTCGCGCCCCTGACCGGGGCGGACACGCCCGGATGATCGCTCCGGTGTCGTGCCCGTCGGGCGCATGGTGAAGAATCGTCGCCTGTCACACGGCGCTCGCTCCCCGGACCCCCGTGCGGGTGACGGGGGCGGGGAGACGCAGCTCGCGGAGGGAGCAGACATGGCGGCCATGAAGCCCCGGACCGGCGACGGTCCCCTCGAGGTCACCAAGGAGGGGCGCGGCATCGTGATGCGCGTGCCGCTCGAAGGTGGGGGGCGCCTCGTCGTCGAGATGACCGCGGACGAGGCGGGCGACCTGCGGGAGGCCCTGCAGGGCGTGGTCGGCTGAGCACCTCGACACGCGGCGGGCCGGGCGCCCCCGTCGGCCCGGCGGCGGACGGGGGCGCTCCGCCCTTCGCCGCCCCGACGCTGCCCACCCCGCTCGCCGAGCTGGTCACCACCGAGCCCGACGGCCCCGACGGCGCCGCCGAGCTCCGGTGGCGCTGTCGCGACCGGGCGGACGGGAACGGCGGCGACGAGACCCCCTCCACCGAGACCGACGACCCCGCGCCCGAGGAGGTCGTCGACGGCGCCCCACCCGGGTGGAAGCCCTCCGCCGGCGCCGTCACCGCGCTCGCGGGCCCGCGACCGGCACGCTGGGTC
>CADCTH010000223.1 GCA_902805495.1 uncultured Actinomycetospora sp. | reverse complement strand
GGGTTCGAGGCTCCACCGCGGGACGGCGGTGGCGCAGCTCGCGAGGACCGCGCGCCAGCGGGCGTCGTCGGTGACTGCGCACGTGCTCGTCGTCTGGGTCACGGATCCGTCCTCGGGCTGGGGGTCAGTCGTTGCCGCGGGCGGGGTTGCCGCCCCAGGACTCGCCGGGCGGCACCTCCTCGCCCTTCATCAGGAAGGTGTCGGGGGCGAGGATCGCGTCGTCGCCGATGGTGGTGCCGTAGTGCACGAAGGAGGAGACGCCGAGCGTGACGCGGGCCCCGATCACGACGTGGTCGGACTTGAACCCGCCGTCCTCCTGCGAGTGGCACTGGATGACGCAGCCCTCGCCGAGGGTGGCGTCGTCGCCGATGGTCGTGAACCCCTTCTCGGTGAGGTTGGCGCCGTCGTCTAACACCCGGGCCCCGACGTGCACGCCGAGCAGGCGCCAGACCAGCGGCTTGAAGGGCGTCCCGTTGAACGTCTGCACCCAGTCCGGGGCGGGCACCTTCCAGTACCGCTCGTGGCGCCAGAAGACCGGGTCGTAGATCGAGGCGCCCTCGGGGACACGGGCCTTGAGCGGAGCGACGCAGCGCTGGACCAGCGAGAACCAGCCGACCAGCAGGACGAGGCCGACCAGCCCGGCGAGGACGACCTCGCCGGGTCCCGCCTGGATCGGCAGCGACGCGATGGCCGCGACGCTCACGAGCACCAGGTAGAGGAAGAACCAGCGCACGAACAGGTGCAGCGCCATCGAGACGGCGTTGTGCCGGTTCTTGCGCCGCAGCGACGCGGCCACCTGCGCAGGGTCGGCGACGTCGAGAGCGCTGTCGCGCGCGACCGTCCTCGGGATCTCGAAGCTCGGTGAGCCGAGGAGGCCGACGCCCTGCCGGACCGGCCCGTGCAAGGGGATCTGCACCTTCGTCGCCAGCAGGCAGTCGTCGCCGGTGCGGCCCTGCGGCGGGTAGGCGATCCGGTTGCCGAGGAAGTTGTTCGCCCCGATCGTCGTGCGCGAGACCCGGAACGACGTCGCCGAGTACTCGGCGTTCATCACCGACAGGGCGTCGGCGACGACGGTGCCGCGCCCCACGGTGGTGAGGAAGGGGTTCTCGTGCTGGACCGCCATCCCGAAGTTCGAGCCGGTCTGCTCGAGCGGGCGGAGCCGGTAGCCGATGAGCACGAGGTAGTGGGCGATCGCGGAGCTGTCGCCGAACAGCTCGACGAAGGCCTTGACGTTGGTGAGCCTCCCGATCGTGCGGTGCAGCCAGTAGCGGATCCCGTAGAGGGGATAGACGACGTCGGGGCGGACCCCGAGCGCGAGCAGGCGCGGCACCGTCGTGACCACGACCAGGCCGAGCACCAGGCCGCCGAAGTAGAGCAGGGCGCTGAGGCCGAGCAGCTCGGCGTGGAACGACGCGGTGGCGATCACGCCGGGGGCGGGCGCGAACAGGGCGGCGAACGGCGGCACGAGGGAGTACAGGGCGCCGGCGATCACGAGGGCGGCCGGAGAGGCCACGCCGAGGACGAACACGGCCAGCACCGTCGAGTACAGCGCCCGGCGCCGGCGGCTGCCGGGGGCCGGCGGCACCGCGGGCAGCGGACCGTCGGCGCGGCGCCCGGGCGAGCCGTGCCAGACCTCGCCCGCCGGGATCGCCTGGCCGACGTGCAACGACGAGCTGTGGGCGAGCGACGCGCCGTCGCCGACCGCGGTCCGCACGTCGAGCACCGTCACCTCGCCCACGAAGGCGCCCGCGCCGATGCTGACCCCGCCGATCTCGATCCGGCCGTCGTGCGCCCGGTAGCAGGCGATGACGGCCTCCTTCCGCACGAGGCTGCCGTCGCCGACGCTGAACAGGTCGGTGCACACCGGGACCTGCCTGCTGAGGTAGACGACGTCGCGCCCGACCTTCGCCCCGAGCGCCCGCAGGTAGAACGCGAACACCGGCGTGCCGGTGAACAGCACCATCGGGCTGGTGCGGACCAGCGTCTTGACCACCCAGAACCGCAGGTAGGCGGGGCTCCAGACGCGGATCGACCCGGGCTGCCAGCGCCCGATGAGCACCCACTTCGCGACGATCGGCAGCACGCTCAGCGCGACGAACCCGACGAGCCCGGCGAGGAGGGCACCGAGGTATCCCCCCACGACCCCCGTCGCCGTGGTGACCGCCTCGAACCCCCACACGAGGATGAGGGCGGCGAGGTAGCTGTAGGCCAGGACGCAGGCGAGCTGCGCCGCGCCGCACAGGACGAACGCGGCCGTGCCCGCCCGCGGACCGGTCGGCTCGTCGGCCTCGGTCACCGACGGGCCCGCGGGCCCCGGTCGCTGCCGGTCGGGGTCGGCGCCGCCGCCGAGGGCCGCGCTCAGGCTCGCGATGGTCGGGTGCCGGTAGACGTCGGGCATCCCGACCGACGGGAGGTCCGGGCGCTTCCGGGTGCGGGCGCAGAAGCGGGCCATGAGCAGCGAGTCGGCGCCGAGGTCGTCGAAGAAGTTCGCGTCGGGCGGCACGTCGGGCCGCTCGAGGACCTCGGCGAGCGCCGCACCGAGTCCAGCGCTCGTGCGCGCGGCGCCGGCGGTGTCGGACGGCTTGGCGGCGGGCGCGAGGGCGACGGCGAGCTTCGCGAGCGTCGGGTGCTGGTAGATGTCCTGCATCGCCGCCGACGGCAGGTCGGGGTGCTTGCGGATCTTCGCGCAGAAGCGGGCCATGAGCAGCGAGTCGGCGCCGAGGTCGTCGAAGAAGTGGCCGTCCCTCGGCACGTCGGCCCGGCCCAGGATCTCGACGAGGATCTCGCGCAG
>CADCTH010000222.1 GCA_902805495.1 uncultured Actinomycetospora sp. | reverse complement strand
GCCTCGGCGTCGCCGCGACCCGTCGACGTGGCTCCGAGGGTGCGGCCGGGGACGATCGGGTCGGCGGCGACCGGGCCCCCGGTGCTGGCGAGGTCGAGCACGGTGACCGGTGTGGCAGGCAGCGCGGGCGCGAGGGGCAGCGGCGCCGCGGCACCGGACCCGCCCGGGCGCTCGAGGGGCGCCTCCGCGGCGGTCGGGCTCATCACGACGGAGCCGACGCCGATCGCGCTGACGGTGGCGACCAGCGGGAGCGCACCCAGGGCGACCCGGGCGCGGGCCGACGACGACGCCGCCCTCTGGTGCCTGCCCATCGCTGGCTCTCCGTCCGTTCGTGCGGCCGAGGTGCACCACCGATCGGGTGACCCACCCCCGGAACGCTCAACGGACGTGACGCCCGGAGGTTACGGACCCGGTGATCAGCACTTGAGTCCGTCGATGAGGTGAACCGTGCGCGCCCGGATGCGTCGGGGGTACGCCTGGTCGCGCGCACACCGTGCCGACAGACTGGGTGCTCGCCGCCGGCGTCGACGAGGAGGCCATCCGCCGTGAAGCAGTTGTCAGGTCTGGACTCGGCTTTCCTGGACCTGGAGGACGATCACCAGTTCCTGCACGTCAGCCAGCTGCTGATCCTCCGACGGCCCGACGACCCGGACTTCGCGCCCCACCCGGTGTGGCGCCGCCAGCTCGCCGACCGCCTGCACCAGCTCGAGCCCCTGCGCCGGCGGCTCGTCGAGGTGCCGTTCGGCCTGGACCACCCCTACTGGATCAACGATCCCGACTTCGACCTCGACTTCCACGTGCGGCGCAGCGCCGTCCCTCCGCCCGGGTCCGACGACGACCTCGACGAGCTCGTGGGCCGCCTGGTCGCCGCACCGATGGACCGCGACCACCCGCTGTGGGTCTCGCACGTGATCGAGGGCCTCGCCCCCGAGGAGGAAGGCGGAGCCGACCGGTTCGCGATCCTGACGATGATCCACCACAGCACGGTCGACGGGGCCGCGGGCGCCGACCTGCTCGAGCTGCTGCTCGACGACGTCCCCGACGCCGAGGCGCCCAGCCACGCGGGCGAGTGGGAGGCCGAGGCGCCGCCGTCGACGGCCGGCGTGCTCGCCCGGGCGGCCGCGAACGGCATCCGTCGCCCGGCGCGTGGGCTGCTGCTCGCCGCCCGTGCGGGGCAGAGCGTCGCCCGCGCCAGCCGCAACCCCGCGGTGATCGACCTCGCCGACCGGGTGCGCGGGAGCCTGCGCGGCCCGCTGGGCTCGCTGCTCAACGCCGGCCGCGAGCGCGACCCCGAGCAGGACCTGCCGCGCCTGCCGCCGCTGGTCACCCCGCCCACCCGGTTCAACGCCCCGGTCAGCCGGTACCGGCGCTTCGCGCACCGGGCGCTGCCGCTGGCCGAGGTCAAGGCGGTCGGCAAGGAGGCCGGCGCCACGATCAACGACGTGGTGGTCGCCCTCTGCGCCGGCGGCCTGCGGCACTGGCTGCTCGAGCGCGGCGAGCTGCCCGACCGGCCGCTCACGTCGATGATCCCCGTGTCGCTGCGCGAGGGCGGCGAGGACGAGGGGTGGACCAACCGCGTCTCGGCCACCGTGGCCGCGCTGCCCACCGACGTCGCGGACCCGGTGGAGCGGCTGCGCGTCGCCCACGACGGGCTCCGCGTCGCCAAGCAGGTGTTCGCCGCGCTGCCCGGCGAGCTGGGCCCCGACGCGGCCGGGCTCGGCGTCCCGGCGACGGTGACGGCGGTCAGCCGCGCCCTGACCCGGTGGAGCTCGGTCGCCCCGGCCCCGTTCAACACCGTGGTCTCCAACGTGCCCGGGCCCCGGGAGCCGCTCTTCCTCGGCGGCGCCACGATGACCCACTACATCCCGGTCTCCGCCGTCGCGGACCCCGTCGGCCTCAACATCACGGTGCAGAGCTACGTCGACCAGCTCGACTTCGGCCTGCTGGCCTGCGCCGAGCTGCTGCCCGACCTCCACGACCTCGCCGACGCCGTCGTCGGCGAGCTCGACGCGCTGCGCGACGCGGTCCGGTCCGGCGGGTGAGCCCACCCGTGAGCGCGGTCGACCGCCTCGCGCCGCTGCTCTCCGTGCCGCTGCCGTCCGACACCGGCGGGCCGTTCCTCGACCTCGTCGAGGGTCACCCGGGTTCGCGGGGCCGGATCCAGGACCTGTGGGAGTCGGTGGGCGGCGCCGGGGTGTACGACCTCGTCCTCGCCTCCGGCGAGCGCGTGCGCGACCGGCTGCCCGGTCCGCCCCGCGGACTGCTGCGCGACTTCTACGCCGTCGACCGCCGCCTCGAGCTCTCCGGCGGCGAGACCGTGCTCGACCTCGCGTGCGGGCAGGGGACGCACACCCGTCGCCTCGCCGCGGCCGCGGGACCGTCGGGCCTGGTCGTGGGCGCGGACCTGTCGGCGCCGATGCTGCGCCGGGCCGCGCGGGCCGTGCCCGCCGACAACACCGTCTTCGTCCGCGCGGACGCGATGGACCTGCCGCTGCGCGACGGCACCGTCGACGCGCTCTGCTGCTCGCTGTGCCTGCACCTGGTGCCCGACCTGGACACCGCGCTGGCGCAGATCGCGCGGGTCCTGCGCCCCGGCGGGCGGGTCGCCCTCGCGGTCCCGTCCCACGGGCCGGGTCCGACGAGGTGGGCGACGGAGGTCTTCGGCCGCGTGGGTCAGATGCGCGTCTTCCGCCGCGGCGAGCTCGCCGACGCGCTCGTGCGCCACGGCTTCGGGCGCGTCGTGACGCGGTGGGAGTCGGTCATGCAGATCGTCGACGCCACCGCGCCGGCAGCAGCGACCCCGCCAGGCTGACCACGCCGGCCGTCGCCACCACGACGCCCACCGCGGCGACGACGTCACTGGGGCGGTGCCAGCCGGCGACCATCGTCGCCACCCCGGCGACGCCCGTCACCGCGACGGCGGCCAGCGCCGCGACCGGGCGCAGCAGGCGCGGCACGACCAGGACGAGGGCCAGGCCCAGCGAGGCGACGAGGGTGACGTGGCCGCTGGGCAGGGAGTTGTCCTCCGCCGCGTCCGGGCGGACCAGGCCCGCCTTGAGCAGCTGCGTGACCAGCTGGGCGCCGAGCACCAGGGCCACGACACCGACGGCGCGCCCGGCCCGGCCGCGGGCGATCGCGGTGCCGGCCAGCACGGCGACCGCGAGCGCGACCGTCGGGACGCCGACGATCTCGAGCAGCGTGAGGCCCTCGCCACGCAGGCCGAGGCCGGTAGCGGCGCGCAGGACGGCGTCGTCGAGAGCACGGCCCGCGGGGTCGAGCACCGCGAGGACGTAGGCGCCGACGACGGCCGCGGCGCCGAGGACGACGGCGAGCACCGCGGCGACCGGTGTCCCCGGCCCGCGCCGGCGCGGTGGGGCGTCGAGCAGGGGCACGGTCGGCGCCGTGGCGATCGTCGTCATGACCCCGACGTTCCGCCCGCCCGGTGAGGAGCGGCTGACCGGCGCCTGTGCCCCGCCTGAGAACAGGCCCGGGAACGCCGACGGCCGGGCCCCCGTGGAGGGGCCCGGCCGTCGGGGTGTGGCGGGGGTGCCTACGCCCGGTAGGCCTCCACCGCGTGCCCGAAGACGATGACGTTGTCCTCGTAGCTGCGGACGTCGGTGTCGAACTCGCCGCCGCAGGTGATCAGCCGCAGCTGCGCGTCCGTCGTCGGTCCGTACACCTGGGCCGTCGGGAAGGCGTTCTTGTCGACCTCGTCGACGCGGTCGACGGCGTAGACCACCGTGACCCCGTCCTCGCGCTCGATGAGCACCTGGTCGCCGGCCTCCACCTCGGCGAGACGGGCGAAGCCGCCGTCGACGCCGCGGTAGTTCACGTGCGACGCGTAGACCGCCGGACCGCGCTCGCCGGGGGCCGCGCCGCCGGCGTAGTGGCCGACGGTCGGGGCGTCCTTCGGCACCTCGAGCCGACGGTCCTCGGTCTGCCCGAGCTCCTTCAGCTGGCGGGTGTCGACCCCGATCGACGGGATGCGGAGGTTGGACGTGGCCGCGCTCTCCAGCGGGAGCGCCACCGCGGTGCGGTCGGCCGGGAGGTCCGCCGCGGCGGGCCCGACGCGCTGCGACGGGTCGCCCGACAGGTAGGCCACCACCGCGAGCAGCGCGAGGACGACGAGGATGCCGATGGTCGCCCGGGTGGTGCCGTTGGTGCCGGTGCCCTGCTCGGTGGTGGTGGCCATGACCTCAGCCCTGCCGCGCGAAGCGCCGGACGAGCGCCAGGCCCGTCACGCCGAGACCGGAGAGCACGCCGGCGGCCAGCGCGACCTCGACGCCCGAGGCGCCGGAGCCGGTGCTGCCGTCGCCGGTCGCGACGCCGCCCACCGGGTAGCCGATGTACTCGACGTACTCGACGTCGTCACCGTGGGCGTTGCCCTCGCAGGCCTCACCGTCGTCGTCCCGGTCGAGACGGAACGGGTCGGAGCGGTCCCAGGCCAGGATCGCGTTGGCCTCGTCGTAGGTCAGCTCCGGGCAGTCGACGTCGTACTGCTTGTGCCAGTAGCCCCAGTAGTTCGCGGGGACGTACGAGGGCGCCTCGGTCGGGATGGTGCCCGGGGCCTCCGGCAGCGACGGGATGAGCCCGTTCAGCAGCTCGAGCAGACTGTCGAGCAGGTCGGTCAGCGTCGTCGGGTCGAGCTGCTCGCAGAAGCCCTGGAGCTGCTGGCTCAGGACGTCGAGGCCCTCGGTGCCCGTCGGGAACTGCAGCTGCGAGATGGCGTTGAGGCAGGCGGCGTTGACGTTCTCGAAGTTCCCGTCCGCGTCGGGCTGCGGGATGTCGGGGAGGTCCGGCAGCGGCAGCAGGTCCGCGAGCGGCAGGTCCTCGAGCAGGTCCTCGTTGAGCGCGGCCTGCAGCTGCGGGACGCCCTCGGCCAGGGCCACAGTGCTGATGGGCTCCGCCGGGGGGACGGGCGCGGTGGCCGGGTCGGCGGTGGTGCCGGTCCCGGTCTCGGTCCCGTCGTCCTCGGTGTTCTCCGTGCCGGTCTCGGTGCCGGTGGTGCCCGTGGCGCTCCCGGTGCCGGGGGTACCCGCCGGCGTGCCGGCCGCGCCGCCGCCATCGGTGTTCGCCGTGGTGCCCGTGCCGGCACCGGTCGAGCCCGACGAGGTCGAGCTGCCCGAGGACGCGGCGCTGCCGCTGCCGGAGGCGTCCGTGGTGGTGGTCGTCGTGGAGGTCGTGCCGTCGTCGCAGCCGACGCCCTCGATCCAGGTGTTGCCGGCGACGGCCTCGCACTCCGCCTCGGTCGTCGCGCTCGGGACCGGTGCCGCGAGCGCCAGACCCGGCGCCATCACCGCCAGTCCCACGCAGCCGGCCAGCACGACCGCGGCGCTGCGGCTGCTCCGTCGACCCCTCATCCTCGCTCCTCATCAGGTGCACGCGGCCGAGTCACTTCGGCCGTCACGCCGAGTCGTCGTACGGAGAGTGAGCGTCGTTACCGACTCTCGGTGATCCTGGCTGAGACGAGACTGAGAACACCCGTTCGGGTGAGTGATCGCCGATCTGCCGCTCGTGGCCTCCTGTGCTGGGGTGCTCGCATGACCGTCAGCGCGACCGACGCCGGCACACTCCGACTCGCGGGCCGGGAGGTGCCCCGCCTGGGCTTCGGCGCCATGCGGCTGCCCGGTCCCGGGGTGTGGGGGCCGCCGCCGGACCGGGACCGCGCGATCGCGGTGTGCCGGCGCGCCGTCGAGCTCGGCGTCCGCGTGATCGACACGGCCTGGTACTACGGCACGCCCGACCAGGACGTCGCCAACGAGGTCCTCGCCGAGGCCCTGCGGCCGTACCCGGACGACCTGGTGTTCGTCACGAAGCTCGGCGGGCGCCGCACCGACGACGCAGGCTGGGCGCCGGCGCTGCGCCCCGAGCAGCTGCGCGAGGGCGCCGAGCGCGACCTGCGGGTGCTCGGGGTCGAGTCGGTGCCCGTCGCGCACCTGCGCTGGATCGACGACGGCGGCCCGGACGTCGTGCCGTTCGCCGATGCCCTGGGCACCATGCTCGAGCTGCGCGACGCGGGCAAGATCGGCGCGATCGGGCTGAGCAACGTCGACCTCGACCAGGTCCGGACGGCCGAGCGGATCACCGACGTCGCCTCGGTGTCCAACCTCTACAGCCCGCTGCAGCGCGACGACGACCCGCTCGTCGATCACTGCGCAGCCGCCGGCATCCCCTACCTGCCGTTCTTCCCGCTCGCGGTCGGTTCGGTCGCCGACCCCGGTGCCGTGGCCGACGTGGCCGCCGAGCTGGGGGTCGCGCCGGCGCAGGTCGCGCTGGCGTGGCTGCTGCACCGCTCGGCGACGATGCTGCCGATCCCGGGCACCGGCGACCCCGGCCACCTCGAGGAGAACGTGGGCGCCGGGTCGCTGCGCCTGCCCGACGACGCCGTCGCCCGCTTGGACGCCGCGGGGCGTCCGTCCGGGGCCTGACCACCGCCCGTACTCGTCCGTACCCTCTGCGTCGCTGCTCCGTTAGGTCGATCGGGGAGCCGCAGACGTGGACCCCCGGGACACATCGGGCGAATCACGGGGCGGGTCGGGGAATGGCGAACGGGCGTCGACGCGGGGTCACCGCGCTGGTCGGGCTGGTGGCGGCGGGCATGATCTCCACGGCGGGGGTGGCGTCGGCCGCGGGCCCGCTGGACCTCTCGGACCCGGTGGGCGGGGTCAGCGACTTCCTCGGCGACACGCTGGGCAGCCTCGGCGGCCTGCTCGAGGGCAATGACCTGCCGGAGGTGCCGGAGATCGAGATGCCCGAGGTCCCCGGTTCGACCACGACCACCACGACGACGTCCTCGACGACGTCGAGCACCCCCGACACGACCAACATCATCGTCGTGCCGCCGGCGCACTACGGGCCGGGCAACCCGTACTACGGCTACGACGCCCCGATCGTCTCGGCGAACGACCTGAACTGCGGCGACTTCGCCGACACCACGGACGCCCAGGCCGTGCTCATCTCCGACCCGTCGGACCCGAACAACCTCGACGGTGACAACGACGGCCAGGCCTGCGACCGGGGCGTCGGCGGCGTGACCTACACCGGCTACCCGGTCGGCGGCATCGCCGCGGGCGACGGCTCGGACTCCGGTCTGGACTTCGGCCAGGTCGCGTTCCTGGCGATCGCCGCCGTCGGCGCCGGGGCCGGCGTCGTGCGCGGCGGCCAGCTCGCGCCCGCGCGCCGGGCGGCCGGCTGACGTGGCCGCGCCCGAGGCCCCCGAGGCACCCGAGGCGCCGCCGGAGTCGTCCTCACGCCGTGGGGGCATATTCGGCGGCGTGACCGGCCGCATCACCGCCATCGTCCTCGCCCTCCTCGCGGTAGGCGTGCTGGTGTCGCTCGTGCAGGGCGGCGGCGACGAGGGCCCGCGGGCCCGCTCGCTGCCGGTCGCCGAGCGCGTCGGGGTGCCGACGCCCCTGCCGGCGTCGCCGATCAGTGGGATCGAGGCACCGTCGATCGGACTGGCCACCGACCAGACGACCGGGCTGGGGCTGCGCGACGACAACTCGCTCGACGTTCCCCGCAGCGCGGCGACCGTCGGCTGGTACCAGCAGAGCGCGAGCCCCGGCGAGGTCGGGCCCGCCGTGCTGGCCGCGCACGTCAACTTCCGCGGCGAGGCCGGCGCGTTCGCCCGCCTCAAGGAGATGCGGCCCGGTGACGCCGTCGAGGTGCACCGCGAGGACGACACGACGGCCGTCTTCACCGTCGACCGCGTCGAGCAGGTCGCGAAGGACGCGTTCCCCACCGAGGCGGTCTACGGGCCGACCGACGACGGCCAGCTCCGGCTCATCACCTGCGGCGGTGTGTTCAACGAGAGCACCCGCAGCTACGAGGACAACGTCGTCGTCTTCGGGCACCTCGTCGAGGCCTACCGCCCGATCTGAGCCCTGGATGCGAGGGCCGCGCGGACCCGGGGGGAGGGTCCGCACGGCCCTCGCGGGAACCGGCCTGAGCCGGTGGTCCAGCGGGACCTCCGGGCGCGGTGCGCCCAGGTCGTCCACGGTGCTCCCCGCGACGTCGATCGGCGTGAAGCGGGCCGGCGCTCCGGGCCGTGATCGAAGGACGAATACGGACACTGAACGTCAGCGACGCCACTTCGCTGGCACTCACGACGGCGGTGTGCCGCGCCTCGCCCGAGCTGTGCGGACGTAGCCGGTTGCACTTGACAACCACCTCGGGCTCCGCTCCACTACCGCTTGCAGAACGCAATCGGAAGGGGCCCGCCGTGCTGGTCGACGTCGACGAGGACGTGCAGCTCGACGTGGAGGTGCTGGGCGACGAGGACGCCCCGGCGGTGCTGCTCCTCGGTGGTGCGGGCTGGTCACGCGACTGGTGGGACGACGACCTGTGCGCGCTCCTCGTCGCCCGCGGCCGGCGGGTGATCCGCCACGACCAGCGCGACACCGGGGCCTCGACGTGCTGGCCGGTCGGCGCGCCGGGCTACACGGGACGCGAGCTCCTCACCGACGCGCTCGCGGCGCTCGACGCCGTCGGGGTCGCGCGCGCCCACGTCGTCGGGCTCTCGATGGGCGGCGGCGTCGCGCAGGAGCTCGGCCTGGAGCGCCCCGAGCGCGTCACCGCGCTGACCCTCGTCGCCACCAGCCCGGTCGACCCCTCGATCGACGGACTGCCCGGACCGACCCCGGCGCTGCGCGCGGTGCTGGCCGACGGGGGCCCCGCGCCGGACTGGTCGGATCCCGCGGCCGCGGTGACCGCGCTGGTCGAGGGCGAGCGCCCGTTCGCCGGCGCGGACTTCGACGCGGCGCGCGTGCGGGCGATCGCCGAGCGGGTCGTCGCCCGCAGCCGCGACCTCGCCGCGAGCACCACCAACCCGTCGGTGATGGCGTCCGGGACGGCCGGCGGCGGCGCGCTGCGCGACCTCGCCGGCCTGCCCGTGCTCGTCGTGCACGGCACGGCCGACCCGCTCTTCCCCGTCGAGCACGGGCGCGCGCTGGCCGCGGCGATCCCCGGCGCCCGGCTGCTCGAGCTCGAGGGCATGGGCCACGAGCTGCCACCGGCGCCCACCTGGGGCCGGTTCGTCGACGCGCTGCTGGAGCAGTGAGGAGCCCGATGGCCACCGTCATCTACTCCGCGACCGCCTCGCTCGACGGCTTCATCGCCGGCCCGGGCGGTGACATGTCCTGGCTCGGCGAGCACCTCGGCGGGGAGAACGAGGCGGCCGACCGGCTGCTCGCGCGCCTCGGCGCCCTCCTCGTCGGACGCGTCACCTTCGGCGGCGACGACCCGAACGCGGGCACCGACGCGGAGGGCGCGTTCGGCGGGCAGTACGACGGCCCGGTCGTCGTCCTGACCCACCGGCCCCCGGACGACCAGCCCGCCGGCGTCGAGTTCGCCACCGACCTCGTCACCGCGGTCGAGCGCGCGAAGGCGCTGGCCGGCGACCGCGACGTCAACGTCCTCGGCGCGGACGTGGCCGCGCAGTGCCTCGAGGCCGGGCTGCTCGACGAGGTGCTGCTGTTCTTCGTGCCGGTGTTCCTCGGCGACGGCACGCCGATCTTCCGTCGCCCCGGCGGACGGCACGTCCACCTCGAGCGGGTCCCCGGCGAGACGGAGCACTGGTACCGCGTCGTGCGGTGAACCCAGGGTCTGTTCTCAGCATCTCCGCAGGGGGGACGCAGCGGCGGCACAGCACGCGGGCGGACGGTGGACAGGGTGAGCGACACGAGCCCCACCTCCCCCTCCCCCGCTGCGGACCCGTCGGCGCGCCCCGCGGGGACCGGCACCCTGCCGCCCGGACCGGCCGGGGAGCGACCCGGCGGCTACCCGACGGCGCCCCCCGGCTCCGGTCTCCCCGCGGGCGGGCCGTAAGGCCACCCCGGCGACCCCTGGGC
>CADCTH010000221.1 GCA_902805495.1 uncultured Actinomycetospora sp. | reverse complement strand
TGCCGCGGCCTGCGGCAGCCCGGCGGCCGTGGTGGTGGCGGCGGCCGGGGCGGCCCCGGCGTCCGACGTGTCCCCGCCGCCGGTGCGCTCGTCGTCGCCCGCCATCGCCGCCTCCCCCTCGCCCCGGGCGCAGGCGCTCCGGACCCGGGGCGCACCGTAGCCCGTTCGCGGGGCCCCGAGGAGACGTTCGGGGCAGGACGCGGGAGCTAGCGGAACACCACCGTGCGCCCCGCGTGCACCTGGACGCGGTCCTCGAGGTGCGCGCGCAGGCCCCGGGCCAGCACGAGCTTCTCGACGTCGCGCCCCTGGCGGACCATGTCCTCCGGGGTGTCGGCGTGGTCCACGCGGCTGACGTCCTGCTCGATGATCGGGCCGGCGTCGAGGTCGGGCGTCACGTAGTGGCACGTCGCGCCGACGAGCTTCACCCCGCGGGCGTGGGCCTGGTGGTAGGGCCGCGCGCCGATGAACGAGGGCAGGAAGCTGTGGTGGATGTTGATCGCCCGGCCCGCCCAGCGCTCGCACAGCGACGGCGTCAGCACCTGCATGAACCGCGCCAGCACCACGGCCGCCGGCTCGTGCGCGTCGACGAGGTCGGCGACCTGCGCGAACGCGGCGTCCCGGCCGGTGCGCGCCTCGTCGTCCTGCGCGCGCGCCGGGAACGGGACGTGGTGGAACGGCACCCCGTGGGCCTCGGCGATCGGGCGCAGCACGTCGTGGTTGCCGACGACCGCGCGCACGTCCATGTCCAGCTCGCCGCCCCACACGCGCCCGAGCAGGTCGTGTAGGCAGTGCGACTCCCGGCTGACCAGGATCACCACGCGCGGGCTCTCGGCGGTGTCACGCACCCGCCAGCGCACCGGCTCGCCGCCGGGCACCTCGAGCTCGGCGGCGACCCGACCCACCACCGCCCGCAGCACGTCGGCGCCGCCGGGCACCGACGCCGAGTCGACGACCTGGCGCGTCACGAACCAGCCGGCGTCGACGTCGGCGTGGTAGGCGGCCTCGGTGATCGACGCGCCGATCGCGGCGAGCCGGCCGGTGATGGCGGCGACGATGCCGGTGCGGTCGGGGCAGCTCAGGGTGACGACGAGACGGCTCACCCCGTCAGCCCTCGGCGAGGCGGCGGCGGGTGAACTCGTCCTCGGCGTCGAGCAGCTGGCCGACCTGGTCGACGACGACGCCCTCGACGCGCCGGCCGACCATCGGCACGTTCACCGCGGCCTCGCCGTCGACCTCGGTGACCGACCCGCCGCCGTCGGCGTCGGTGAGGCGCTGGGTGCCCGACAGCGAGCCGGGCAGCCCGCGCACCGTGACCTCCACCGTGCCCTCGTAGCCGCCCCCGTCCCGGGGCCGCCAGGTCTCGACGCGGTCGAGCACCAGGTCGCCGCCGGTGAAGCGGCGTATGACCGAGGGCAGGAACTCGGCGGGGACCGCCTGGCGCAGCTTCAGGCGCGCGCCGGAGTCGTCGACGGCGTGCTCGACCAGCGCCGGGTCGTTGCCCCCCAGCTCCTGCAGGCGGGCGCGGAGGTGGTCGGCGTCGACCAGCTCCGCGTAGACGTCCTGCGCGGGGACGTCCCAGGCGGCGCGGTGGGTGATGCGGCTCGGCACGGGCCGGAGGCTACCGTCGGAGGTCATGGCACCCGGTCCGACCGCACACACGGCGCCGGCGCAGGACGGTCGCGCCGACGACACCTCCGCCGACGACACACCCGCCGACGATCCCGACGCCGCGACCCTCCTCGCGCCGCACACCACGCTCGGGCTCGGCGGCCCGGCGCGCCGGCTGGTGCACGCGACGACGGCCGACGAGGTGGTCGCGCGGGCGCGGGCCGCCGACGGGGCGGGCGAGCCGTTGCTGCTGGTCGGCGGGGGCTCCAACCTCGTCGTCGGCGACGCGGGGTTCGCCGGCACCGTGCTGCTCATCGACAACCGCGGCCACCACGTCGTCGCGCGGGACGCGGAGTCGGTGGTGCTGCACGTCGAGGCCGGCCACGACTGGGACGCGCTCGTCGCCGACACCGTGGCCGCGGGGTACGGCGGGCTCGAGTGCCTCTCGGGCATCCCGGGCCGCACGGGCGCGACGCCGGTGCAGAACGTCGGCGCGTACGGCGTCGAGGTCGCCGACGTGCTCGTCGACGTCGACCTCTACGCGCGGCGGACGGGCCGGCGCGGCGTCGTCGCGGCCGCCGACCTGGGCCTGGGCTACCGCACCAGCCGGCTCAAGGGCGACCGCAACGTCGACGGCGAGGTCGTGCTCGGCGTCCGGTTCCGGCTCACCACCGACGGCCTGTCGGCCCCGGTGCGCTACGGCGAGCTGGCCCGCACCCTCGGCGTCGAGGCGGGCACGCGCGTGCCCGTCGCCGAGGCCCGCGACGCGGTGCTCGGGCTGCGCCGCGGCAAGGGGATGGTCACCGACCCCGACGACCCGGACAGCCGCAGCGCCGGCTCGTTCTTCACCAACCCCGTGGTCGACCGGGCCACCGCGGACCGGGTCGCGGCCCGGGCGCAGGCCGCGGGCCTGGTGCCGGTGACGGCGTGGCCGATGCCCGACGGGCGCGTGAAGCTCTCGGCGGCCGCGCTGATCGAGCGCGCGGGCGTGCCGCGGGGCCACCCCGGCCCCCAGGCGCCGGCGCGGGTGTCGACCAAGCACACGCTCGCGCTGACCCACCGCGGCGGCGGCACGACCGACGACCTGCTGGCGCTGGCCCGCGACGTGCGGGACCGCGTCGACGCCGCCTTCGGCCTGGTGCTCGAGCCCGAGCCGGTCCTGGTATCCTGCGCGTTGTAGAAGGCGCGCGGTCGGGGTCGCGTGACACGATCGTGGTCACGGGGTGTCGAGGGGTTCGGGGGACGCATGGTTCGGGCGTTGTTCGCGCTGCTGGCCGGGCTGCTGGTGCTGCTGGCGGCCTGCGGGTCCGGCCCGGCCGCCCCGGCGGCCCCGCCGGCGCCGGCCCCGGTGCCGGTCGCGGTGGAGCCCGCCGTCGGTGCCAGCGACGTGGCCCCCCGCGCGGCGGTGGCGGCGACGACCGAGGGCACGTTCACCGACGTCACGCTCACGGCGTCCCCGGGCGGCGCGGTGGCGGGCACGCTCTCGCCCGACCGCAGGCGCTGGACGCCGAACGGCCCGCTCGCCTACGGCGCCACCTACACCTGGAGTGGCACGGCCACCGGGCCCGACGGTGGCTCCTCGCCGCTGACCGGGTCGTTCACCACGGTGGCGCCGGGCGAGACGGTGCGCGCGACGCTGAACATCGGCGACGGCCGCGAGGTCGGGGTGGCCGCCCCGATCACGCTGCAGTTCGCGGCGCCGGTGGAGGACAAGGCGGCCGTCGAGCGGGCGCTGCAGGTGCGCACGTCGGTGCCCACCGAGGGGTCGTGGGCCTGGCTGCCCGACCAGGACGGCGGGTCGCGGGTGCACTGGCGGCCCAAGGAGTACTGGCGCTCCGGCACCCAGGTCGACGTCGCGGCGAACCTGCTCGGCGTGCCGTTCGGCGGGGGCGCGTGGGGCCGCGAGGACCTCACCACCTCGTTCCGCATCGGGCGCGCCCAGATCGTGCGCGCCGACGTCAACAGCTTCCGCATGGTGGTCGAGCGCGACGGCCGGCAGGTGATGGACGTGCCGGCCAGCTACGGCACCGACTCCGACCCCGCCCGCACCACGCGCTCGGGCATCCACGTGGTCACCGAGAAGTTCCCGAGCAAGCGGATGGTCAGCCCGCAGTTCGGCTACGACGTCGTCATGGGCTATGCGGTGCGGATCTCCAACAACGGGGAGTTCATCCACGCCAACCCCGGCTCGGTCGGATCCCAGGGGTCCAGCAACGTCACACACGGCTGCGTCAACCTCTCCCCGGCCGACGCCCGCACGTACTTCGACTCCGCGCTCTACGGCGATCCCGTCGAGGTCACCGGGTCCGGGGTCGACTACTCGGCCCGCGACGGCGACATCTACGACTGGGCCGTCCCGTGGGACCAGTGGCAGGCGATGTCCGCGTTGACCTAGGTCCTCCGGTGGAACCGCATCCCCGAGGCCTGGTCGCGGGGCTTGAGCACGATCGTGTCGAGGTTGACGTGCGACGGGCGGTTCATCGCGAACGCCACCACCTCGGCGACGTCGTCGGCGACCAGCGGTGTGATCCCGTCGTAGACCTTGGCCGCGCGGGCCGAGTCGCCGCCGAAGCGCACGAGGGAGAACTCGGTCTCCACCGCGCCCGGGGCGATCTCGGTGAGGCGCACGGGCTGCCCGAGCAGCTCGCCGCGCAGCGTGCGGTGCAGCGCGCCCTCGGCGTGCTTGGCCGCCGTGTAGCCCGAGCCGCCGTCGTAGGTCTCGAGCCCGGCGATCGACGTGATCGTCACGATGTGCCCGTCGCCCGAGTCCAGCAGCAGCGGCAGCAGCGACTGGGTGACGCGCAGGGTGCCGAGGACGTTGGACTCCCACATCCAGCGCCACTTGTCCTCGTCGGCCTCGAGCACCGTCTCGGTGCCCTGGGCCCCGCCGGCGTTGTTGACGAGGCCGCGCAGCGGGCGGGTGGGGCCGGCGAGGTCGCGCACGCCCGCGGCGAACGCGGCGACCGAGTCGGCGTCGGTGACGTCGAGCTCGAGCGGGGTGCCGCCGGTCTCCTCGGCGACCTGCTCGAGGCGCTCGACGCGGCGCGCCCCCAGCACCGGGTGCCAGCCGTCGGCGGCGAGCGCGCGGGCGGAGGCGGCGCCGATGCCCGAGCTGGCGCCGGTGACGACGACGAGGGGGCGGTCGGATCCGGGGTCAGGCGTGGTCACACCTCGCACCCTAGGTCGGAGCTCACCCAGGGGGCCTCACACGTGCTCGTTGCGACTGCGCGGGCCCCGCGGACCTAAGCTGGCGGCGTGACACCGGCGGCGACGACGGCGACGGCTTCCCGGGCGACCCGTTCCCGCCTCCCGGATCCGGTCATCCGCCACCATCCCGGACGTCCGCGACGCGTGGCCGTGATCTCGCTGCACACCTCGCCCCTGGCGCAGCCCGGCACGGGCGACGCGGGCGGCATGAACGTCTACGTCGTCGAGACGGCCCGGCGCATGGCGCAGCGGGGCGTCGAGGTCGAGATCTTCACGCGAGCGACGTCGTCGGACCTGCCGCCCGTCGCGGAGCTCGCGCCCGGCGTGCTCGTGCGGCACGTCACCGCCGGCCCGTACGAGGGGCTGGGCAAGGAGGACCTGCCGGCCCAGCTGTGCGCGTTCACGGCCGGCGTGCTGCGGGACGAGGCTCGCCACGAGCCCGGCTGGTACGACGTGGTGCACAGCCACTACTGGCTCTCGGGGCAGGTCGGCTGGCTGGCCCGCGACCGGTGGGGCGTGCCGCTGGTGCACACCGCGCACACCCTGGCCAAGGTCAAGAACGCGTCGCTGGCCGCCGGCGACCGCCCCGAGCCGCTGTCCCGCGTGGTGGGCGAGGAGCAGGTGGTGGCCGAGGCCGACCGCCTGGTCACCTCCACCCGCGCGGAGGCCGACGACCTCGTCACGGCGTACGGCGCCGACCCCGACCGCATCCGCACCATCTCCCCCGGCGTCGACCTGCGGACCTTCACCCCGGCGCCCGACCGCGACGCCGCCCGCGCGGCCCTGGGCGTCGGGCCCGACGACGTCGCGCTGGCGTTCGTGGGCCGCATCCAGCCGCTCAAGGCCCCCGACGTCCTGCTGCGCGCGGCGGCCGCGATCCTCGCCCGCCGCCCCGGTCTGCGCGGGCGTCTCGTCGTCCTCGTCGTGGGCGGCCCCTCGGGCTCCGGGCTCACCGAGCCGCAGTCGCTGGTGTCGCTGGCCCGCGAGCTGGGCATCGAGGACAGCGTGCGCTTCCTCCCGCCCCGCGCCGGCGACGACCTGGCGCGGGTCTACCGCGCGGCCGACGCCGTCGCGGTCCCCAGCTACTCGGAGTCCTTCGGGCTCGTCGCGCTCGAGGCCCAGGCCTGCGGGACGCCGGTGGTGGCCGCGGCCGTGGGCGGGCTGCCCACCGCCGTCGCCCACGACCGCTCCGGGCTCCTCGTCGACGGCCACGACCCCGAGCGGTGGGCCGAGGCCCTGGTGCGCGTGGCCGCCGACCCGGCCGAGCGGCAGCGTCTCGCGGCCGGCGCCGTCGAGCACGCGACGATGTTCTCGTGGGAGCGCACGACCGACGAGCTGCTCGCGACCTACGCCGAGGCGTCGCGGGCGCTGGCCCGCGACCGGGCGCGGGGGGTGGCGGTGTGAGCGAGCTCGACGACCTCGAACAGGTCGTGGTCGCCGCGCTCGACGAGCGCGAGCTGCACTACCTGCGCCGCGGGCCGGGCCGGCTGTTCGTCACCCTGCCCGGCACCAAGAAGCTGGCGACCCACTGCTGGCTGGTGCTCACGCCACACGCGCTGCTGGTGGAGGCGTTCGTCTGCCGGCACCCGGACGAGAACCTCGAGGAGGTCTACCGCTTCCTCCTGCAGCGCAACGCCCGCCTCTACGGCGTGCACTACACGATCGACCGCGCGGGTGACATCCACCTCGTGGGACGGGTGGCGCTGCACGCCGTGGTCGACGAGGAGATCGACCGCATCCTCGGGCAGGTGCTCGAGGCCGCCGACGGCGACTTCAACACCCTGCTCGAGCTGGGCTTCGTCACCTCGATCCGCCGCGAGTGGGCCTGGCGGGAGTCGCGCGGCGAGTCGCTGGCGAACCTGTCGGCGTTCGCGCACCTGGTCGACGGTGACCGCACGTCGCGGTGAGGGACGAGCGCGGCGAGGGCCGCGCCGCCGGCGTGGGACGGGGGGCATCCGACGCCGGCGGCGGGCGCTGAGGGGCGCTCACGGACGAGCGGCAGAGACCGTCATCGCGCACAGGCGTCGCGAACGGCCCCAGGTCGCTCACCTTCCCACCACGCAAGAGCGTAAACAAGGGTTCTTGTTAATCCGAACGAGTGACCTCGGCGGCCTCGGACGTCGCTATCGATCACGGAGTGGCCGCAGAGGGGCCCCACATCGCGGTACCGGCAGGTAGGTTCCTGCCCACCTGACCCGTTCCGTCCGGCTCGACGAGGAGTTCCGCATGATCGTCCGCTCTCCCTACGACGACGTCGACATCCCGGACGTGGGGCTCCCGGAGTTCCTCTTCGGCGACCTGGGCGACGCCGCGGACCGTGTCGCGATCATCGACGGACCGTCGGGCCGGCAGACGACGTTCGGGGAGCTGGCCGGGGCCGTCGACCGCTTCGCCGCGGCGCTCGGTGAGCGCGGCCTCGGGCGTGGCGACGTCCTCGCCCTGTTCGCGCCCAACAACCCGTACTACCCGGTGGTCTTCCACGGAGCCCTCGCCGCCGGGCTGGCCGTCACCACCATCAACTCGCTCTACACCCCCGACGAGCTGGCGTTCCAGCTGCGCGACTCCGGCGCCAAGCTGCTCGTGACGGTGTCGCCCTTCCTCGACCGGGCCCGGGCGGCGCTGCGCCAGGAGGGTGTGGTCGTCGCCGAGACGATCCTCCTCGACGACGCCCGCGACGACGCCAGCACGCCGATGCCGGAGAGCACGCTGGCCGACGCCCTCTCGACCACGGCCGAGCGCCCGCAGGTGACCGTCACGGGCGACGACGTCGCCGCGCTGCCCTACTCGTCGGGCACCACGGGGCGGGCCAAGGGCGTCGTGCTGACCCACCGCAACCTCGTGGCGAACCTCGTCCAGTTCCAGGCGGTCAACGCGAGCACCGGGCCCGACTCGAAGATCCTCGCGGTGCTGCCGTTCTTCCACATCTACGGCATGACCGTGATGATGAACCACGGCATCTACGTGCGGGCGACTGTGGTGACGATGCCCAAGTTCGACCTCGCGGACTTCCTCCGGACCATCTCCGAGCACCGGGTCGACCGTGTCTACATCGCGCCGCCGATCGCCGTGGCGCTGGCCAAGCACCCCATGGTCGACCAGTACGACATCGACTGCGTCGACATCGTCTTCTCCGGCGCCGCCGCCCTCGACGCCGAGCTCGGCCACGCCGTCGGCAAGCGGCTGAACTGCACCGTGCTGCAGGGCTACGGCATGACCGAGCTGAGCCCGGTCAGCCACGCCATGCCGCAGGACCGTCCCGAGATGGACCTCAGCTCCATCGGCGTCGCGCTGCCCAACATCGAGTGCAAGCTCGTCGACCCCGAGACCGGCGAGGAGACCACGCGCGGCGAGCTCTGGGTGCGCGGCCCGAACGTGATGCGCGAGTACCTCAACAACCCCGAGGCCACCGCCGCGACGCTGGACGACGACGGCTTCCTGCACACCGGCGACGTCGCCTCCGTGACCGACGACGGCGTCTTCTACATCGTCGACCGGGTCAAGGAGCTCATCAAGTACAAGGGCTACCAGGTGCCGCCGGCCGAGCTCGAGGCCCTGCTGCTGACCCACGACGGCATCGCCGACGCCGCCGTGATCGGCGTCAAGGACGACGAGGGCGAGGAGGTGCCCAAGGCGTTCATCGTGCTCCAGCAGGGCGCCGACCTCTCCGGCGACGACGTGATGTCGTTCGTGGCCGACCGGATCGCGCCGCACAAGAAGGTCCGGGTGGTCGAGTTCATCGACCAGATCCCCAAGTCGGCCTCGGGCAAGATCCTGCGCAAGGACCTCCGCGCCCGCGAGACCGCGAACGCCTGACCGCCGCTGACGGCGGCACAGCTCCTCTGACCTGCAGGAACGGCGAACGGCGCGGCCGCCGACGCGTCACCGACGTCGCCGACGACGTCCTCGCCGGGCGACGCGACCTCCGCGCCCCGGCCCCGTGTGGACGCCGGCGTCCGCGTCGGTCATGGTGGAGATCGTCGACCCAGCCCCCGTCGACGGCCGCCCTCGTCGGTGACGAGGGAGTCGTCGAGCTGACGGGGACGGGCATGACCGAGATCGACCTGGACGAGCTGCACGCACGGCGGGACGCCCGCCGGGCCGAGGCGGACCGTCTCGAGGAGCTGGCGTTCGAGACCGCGGTCCAGGCATCGCTCTCGCGGCCCGAGCACCTGGCCGTTCTCCCGCTGGTGGAGGCGCAGCTGCGTTCCCGGCTGACCGACCCGCGAGGCATGCCCGAGGGCCGCTCCGGGTAGCTGCGATCGGTGGACGTGTCGCGGGAACAGCGCATGGTCGAGGCCGTGGTGGTGCTGACCGACACCCTCCGCGAGGAGTTCGACCTCAGTGAGGTGCTCTACGACCTGACCGCCTCCTGCGTCGAGCTGCTCGACGTGGACACCGCCGGACTCCTGCTCGCCGACGAGGACGGCCGTCTCCACACCGTCGCGTCGTCCCACGAGGGCACCCGGCTCCTCGAGCTCTTCCAGCTCCAGACCGACGAGGGTCCGTGCGTGGACTGCTACCGCACCGCCGCCCCGGTCTCCTGCCGGGACATGTCGTCCGCCGGCGGACGGTGGCCGACCTTCACCCCGCAGGCCCGCAGCGAGGGAGTCCGGTCCGTGCACGCGGTGCCGATGCGGGTGCGCAACCAGGTGGTCGGCGGTCTCAACCTCTTCCGGTGCCGCTCCGGGACCGTGTCCGAGGCCGATCTGGCCATCGCCCAGTCGTTCGCGACGGCAGCGACCATCGGCATCCTGCAGACCCGCGCGAAGCACTCGAGCGACGTCCTCAACGAGCAGCTCCAGAACGCCCTGAACAGCCGCGTGATCATCGAACAGGCCAAGGGCTACCTCGCCGAGCGCCACCAGGAGAGCCTCACCGAGGCCTTCGCGCGGCTGCGCAACCACGCCCGCAGCCACAGCCAGCGCCTCACGACCGTGGCGCGCGAGGTCGTCGGCGGAGCGCTCGACCTCGCCTGACGCGCTACGGTGGCGGCCGCAGCGGTCGACCTGACGGGCGCTGACCGGACGTGGGGGCGCTCCTCTCGGTACGAGCGCCCCGGCGGTCCCGTCGTCCCCTGTGCGTCCCCGGCCGACCTCTGGCGGCGGACGCGACGCAGCTCATGGCGCTTCGGTATCGCCGGCGCGACCGCCTCGTCGAGGCGTCGCGCTCGTCCCCGCCGCGAACCCGGAGGTGGGACCCGTATGGACCCCCGTCAGCACGACGACCTCGTCACCGCCCTGCGCAGCGCCGCGCGCAGCATGGCCAGCCGGCCGAGCCTCCGTGACCTGGAGGAGACGCTCGGGCAGATCGTCACCTCGGCCGTGGCCACGGTGCCCGGGGTGGACGCCGGCAGCATCTCGCTCACCCAGAACGGGCAGGTCGAGACCCGGCACCCCACCAGCGAGGAGATCAGCAAGCTCGACCGCACCCAGAGCGAGCTGGACGAGGGCCCGTGCCTCACGGCTCTCGCGGACCCGCCCGACGACGGGGTCGTGATCGCGCAGGACCTCGCGGGCACGGACGCGCAGCGGTGGCCCCGGTTCGCCCCGCACGCCGTCGACGCCGGCTACCGGGCGTTGATGTCGACCCAGCTCTCCGCCGACGGGAGTCCGCGCGCGGCGCTGAACCTGTACTCGACCACCGCGCACGCGTTCGACGACGACGCCCGCATCCTGGCGGGGCTGTTCGGCATCCAGGCCTCGCTGCTGCTCCACGGCGCCGACACCGCGATCCACCTGCAGCGGGCGGTGGACAGCCGCGACCGGATCGGGCAGGCCAAGGGCATCCTCATGGAGCGGTTCTCCCTCGACGACGAGGCCGCGTTCCAGATGCTGGTGAAGTCCTCCCAGGACACGAACATGAAGCTCACCGACGTCGCCCGCTGGCTCACCAGCGAGGTCGGCCGGCGCTCCGCCCGTCCGGCCGACGGCGACGGGAGACCCTGACACCGGGATGTCGGGGTACGGTCGCTCCACGGTCGACACCAACGGCTGTGCAGAGAACGCGACGCGCACGCTCCTGGGCGTGCGTGGCCAGCGGTCCCGAAGCCCATGTGCGTCCCAGCCCGTGATCCTGCGGTGGACGGCAGAACGCAGTGCATGTCGCAGCGGTGCTGTCTCGTGCCCACACCCGCCGAGGTGTGGCACCGGTCCCCCCTCCAGGTCACGGAAGCGAGACCGCTGTGCGCCCCCACCAGAACGACCAGCTCCTCGTCGCCCTGCGCCACGCCGCCCGCGGGCTCGCCCAGCGCCGCAGCATCCGCGACCTGGAGCAGACGCTGCACGAGATCGTGACCTCGGCCGTCGACACCGTGCCCGGGGTGGACGCGGGCAGCATCTCCATCACCGAGCACGGGCGCATCGAGACCCGCCACCCCACCAGCGAGACCATCCGCAAGCTCGACGAGACCCAGAGCGAGCTGCACGAGGGCCCCTGCATCGAGGCGATCGACGACCCGCCCGCGAGCGGGATCATCGTCGCCGAGGACTTCGCCGGCGACGACGCCGACCTGTGGCCCCGGTTCGCGCCGCGCGCGGTGGACGCCGGATACCGGGCCCTGCTGTCGACGCAGCTGTCCAGCAACGGCGGTCCCCGGGCGGCACTGAACCTCTACTCCCACACCCCGAGCCCGTTCGACGAGCACAGCCGCACGATGGCGGGACTGTTCGGGGTCCAGGCGTCGCTGCTGCTCTACGGCGCCGAGCAGGCGACGCACCTGCAGCGCGCCGTGGACAGCCGCGACCTGATCGGGCAGGCCAAGGGGATCCTCATGGAGCGGTTCACCCTCGGGGACGAGGCCGCGTTCCAGATGCTCGTGCGCACCTCGCAGGACACCAACATGAAGCTCACCGCGGTCGCCGAGTGGCTCACGCACGAGAAGACCCACCCGGCCCGGCCCGACGCCGGCCGCGAGCGCCGCGGCTGATCGACGCGGCCGTCCGTGCTGGTCGCGGGGCCGGGGCGGTGACGCGGCGTTGTAGGGTGCGCCCCTGGTCGACCTCACGGCCGTGATCCGGACATGGGCGTCGACCGCTCGCCGCAGCGCCACCGCTGCGGCCCTGCCCGACAGCGCGCATCGCGTGCCCACCTGTCTGTCGGCGACGGGAGCGCGAGCATGACGCCCGGACGGGACGAGCAGGTCGTCGTCGCCCTGCGCACCGCGGCCCGCGCGCTGGCGCGGCGCCCGGGCATCCGCGACCTCGAGGAGACGCTGCGGCAGATCGTCGCGTCGGCGGTCGTCACCGTCCCGGGGGCGGACGCGGCGAGCATCTCCATGACCCGCGAGGCCCGCGTCGAGACCCGCCACCCGACCCGCGAGGCGATCCGCGCGCTCGACGAGACCCAGAGCGAGCTGGGCGAGGGCCCCTGCATCAGCGCGATCGAGGACCCGCCGGCGAGCGGGGTCGTCGTCGCCCAAGACTTCGCCGGCGAGGACGCGCAGCGGTGGCCGCGGTTCGCCCCCCGGGCGGTCGAGGCGGGCTACCGGGCGCTGATGTCCACCCGGATGGCCACCGACGACAGCCTCCGCGCCGCCCTCAACCTGTACTCGGCCACGCCGCACGCGTTCGACGACGACGACCGCGTGCTCGCCGGCCTGTTCGGCGTGCAGGCGGGCCTGGCGCTCTACGGCGCCCAGCAGGTGCAGCACCTGCAGCGCGCGGTCGACAGCCGCGACCTCATCGGCCGCGCCAAGGGCGTCCTCGCCGAGCGCTTCGGGGTCGACGACGAGTCGGCGTTCCGGATGCTGGTCACGTCGTCGCAGGAGACCAACATGAAGGTCACCGCCGTCGCGCAGTGGGTCGCCGACAGCGCCGGGTCGAAGGCCGCCGCTCCGCCGGAGTGACCGGGATCTGCGGTGGCGGCGGACGCAGCGGAGACTGACGATCGTGGTGCCGGGCCTCAGCGACGGGACGGTCGAGCTCGCGGCGCTCGCCGGCGACGGCGACGCGGCCGCCCTGGTGGCGGGGGAGGACGACGAGATCGCCCGCTGGCTCTCGGGGCCGTCGGCGACCCTCGAGACCGCGGCGCGCCACATCGACCGCTGCGCCCTCGATTGGGTGGGCGACTGGTTCCGCCCGGGGACGGCGCTGACGTGGGGCATCCGCGACGCGGCGAGCGGAGCGCTGGCGGGCACGGCCGAGGTGCAGCTCAGCACCGCGGACGTCGAGGCGGGCACGGCGAACCTCGCGTACGGCGTGTTCCCGTCGTGGCGCGGGCGGCGGTACGGCGCCCGCGCCGTGGGCCTGATGTGCGGGTGGCTCGCGACCACCACCGCGACGCAGCTCGCCGTGGTCCGCGTCGAGCCGGGCAACGCCGCGTCGATCCGGGTCGCCGAGCAGGCGGGCTTCGCGCGTGCCGGGCGGAGCCGGGGCGTGGCGGGCGCACCGATGCTGCGCTACGTCCGGGTCCTACGGTGACGGTGTGACCGAGGACGTCGACCACGACTTCCCCCGCACCATCGGGCGCCCGGCCACCGGGGCCCTCGTCCACGCCGGCTACACGCGGCTGAGCCAGCTCGACGGGGTGCCGGCGCGCGACGTCCTCGCCCTGCACGGCGTCGGGCCCGAGGCGGTGCGGCTGCTGCAGGAGGCGCTCGCCGCGCAGGGCATGCGCATGCCCTGAGCGCGCCCGCTCGTACCGTGGAGACCGTGTCCGTCGACCTCCGTACCGCCGCGGCCGTCCTCGCCGCCGGGGGTGTCGCCGCGACGATGCTGCTCGTCGGCACGAGCGGGGTCACCCTCGTGGTCACCGTGCTGCTCGCCGCCGTGCAGGTCCTGCTGCTGCGCGGGCCCGGCGGGGCGCGGCGCACCCAGCGGTTCCTGCTCGCGGCGTCGGCGCAGGCCGGCCTGACCTACCCGGTGGCCGGCGAGGCGACCACCGCGTCGGCGCTGGTGTACCTGGGCGTCGGCGTGGTGTTCGGGCTGGTGGTCGTCGTGGCGCTGGGGATGCTGGACCGGGCGGGGCCGCTCGACGAGCTCTCCGATGAGCTCTCCGATGAGCTCACCGACGAGCCGGACGAGCCGCGTGGCGGCACCCGGCCGCTGCCGGTGGTGGACGAGTGAGCGAGGCTCACCGGCGCGCGGCGACTGTCTCGTACTCGTCGTGGCGCCGCCACCAGACGTAGGGGTCGGACTGCGGCGTGCCGGCCGGGGAGTCCTCCCAGGGCTCCTGGCGGCCGAACGGGGTGATGTCGAGGAACGACCAGACGCTGCCCAGCTTGTCCACGCCCCGGCCGCTGATCATGTAAGTGCGGTAGACGTCGTCGCCGTCGCGCAGGAAGACGTCCATCGCGAACCCGCCGTCGTGACCGAGGTCGGCGAACAGCTCGCTGTGCGCCGCCGAGTACCAGGGGACCGTCCAGCCCATGCGCTCGCGGTAGGGCTCCGTCTCGGCCAGCGGCCCCGAGCTGATTACCACCCGCGTCACGTCGCGGGCGTGCAGGTGCGCCGGGTGGCCGAACTGGTCGACCATCAGAGAGCAGCCCTCGCACGGGTGCTCAGGGTCGTGCCACATGAACTTGTACGCGATGAGCTGGCGGCGCCCCGCGAACACGTCGACCAGGCGGACCGGCCCGTCGACGCCCTCGACGACGTAGTCCTTCTCCAGCCGGACCATCGGCATCCGCCGCCGGGCCGCGGCGAGCGCGTCGGTCGCGCGCGTCATCTCCTTCTCGAGGACGAGCAGCTCCTGGCGGGCCTGTTCCCACTCGGCGGCGGAGACGACGGGGCGTGTGCTGAGGTCCATGCGGTCGATCCTAGAACCGTACCTTGTAGTTCTGTCAAGAGATCGTATCGCCTCGGGTGCTCCTGATCGCCCGTCCGGCCGAACACGACGCTCAGCACTGCCGGAGTCTGTCCACACCCCTGCTGTTCGTCCACAGGCGGGGAACCTGTTGTCGCTGGTCAGGTGGCCTCCTGCCTACCGTGGATCTCGTGAGCGCCACGGTGGAGGGCCCAGAGACGGTCGGTCGGCCGACCCTCGCCGCGTCCTCGTCCGCCCACGGGCACCTCACCGGCGCCGAGGTCGTGGTGGCGCTGCACGACGCCGCGCGGGAGGCCAACCGCCAGGCGGCG
>CADCTH010000220.1 GCA_902805495.1 uncultured Actinomycetospora sp. | reverse complement strand
GCCCGCGGCGGCGGCCGCGCCCGGCGGAGACCCGGGGCTGGCACGGCGGCTGGCCGAGCAGGTCACCGGTGAGGCGGCGTTCGCGCGGCTGGAGGAGCTGCAGCGGATCGCCGACGCGAACGGCGGCAACCGCGCCTCCGGGCAGCCGGGCTACGACGCGAGCGTCGAGTACGTCGCGGGGGAGCTGCGCCGCGCCGGCTTCGGTGTCGAGACGCCGAGCTTCCCGTTCGACACGTTCGCGGTGGACGCCGAGACGCTGGTGGTCGGCGGCACCCCGGGCCCGGCGGTCACCGCCCTGACCTACTCCCCGGCCACCGTCGCCGGCGGGCTCACGGCGCCCCTCGTGGTGGCGCCGGACGCGCCGGGCGACCCGACGCCGGGCTGCGAGGCAGGCGACTACGCGAACCTTCCGGCCCGCGGCGCCGTGGTGCTCGTGCGCCGCGGGTCGTGCACGTTCACGCAGAAGCAGCAGATCGCCGCCGACGTCGGGGCGGCCGCGGTGCTGGTCGGCAACAACGCGCCCGGCCCCCTCGGCGGGACGCTCGGGTCGGTCGCCGAGGGCCGCCTGCCCACCGGCGGGCTGCTGCAGGCCGACTTCGACGCGCTGCTCGCGCGGGCGGGGACGCCCGTCACGCTGACGCTGGCCACGCGCTCGGCCACGGTGGTCACCCGCAACGTCATCGCCCAGACCACGACCGGACGTCCCGACGAGGTCGTCATGAGCGGCGCGCACCTCGACTCCGTGGCCGAGGGCCCGGGGATCAACGACAACGGCTCCGGCTCCGCGGCCCAGCTCGAGCTGGCGATGCGCCTCGGTGGTGCCCCGCCGGTGACCAACGCCGTGCGCTTCGCCTGGTGGGGCGCCGAGGAGGTCGGCCTGCTCGGCTCGACGGCCTACGTGCGCGGCCTGACGCCCGAGGCGCGCCGTGACATCGCGGTGGTCATCAACTCCGACATGCTCGGCTCGCCCAACCCGGCCTACCTCGTCTACGACGGCGACGACTCCGATCGCCAGGGGGCCCCGCCCGGGCCCGGGGGCTCGGACGGCATCGAGCGCACGCTGGCGGCCGCGCTGGCGGCCACCGGGGCGCAGCCGCGCGGCACCGACTTCGACGGCCGCTCGGACTACGGGCCGTTCATCGAGGCGGGCATCCCGGCCGGTGGCCTGTTCACCGGAGCCGAGGAGATCAAGACCCCGGAGGAGGCGGCGCTCTGGGGCGGCCAGGCCGGGGTGGCCTACGACCGCTGCTACCACCAGGCCTGCGACACCACCGCCAACGTCGACCGCGTCGCCCTCGACCGGATGCTCGACGCCCTCGCCGTCGGCGTCGGCACCTACGCGGTGGACCTCGGCGGCCCGAACGGCGTCCCGACCCGGGAGCAGCGCCAGACGCGCTGAGCGCGTTGGGGTTGCGCGCTCCGCAACCCGGATGATGCGCTGACCCCGCCGCCGGGACGGGACTGCGGCGACGGGGAGGATGCCGGGCGATGGCGCGCAGCGATTGCGACGGGGACGGCAGCACCGACGGCACCGGCTCCCGCGAACCCGCACTCGTCCGTTCGGTCGACCGGGCGGTGACGGCACTCGAGGTGGTCGCGGCCCGCGGCGAGGTCGGCATCGCCGAGCTGGCCGAGGAGCTCGGCGTCCACAAGTCGACGGCGTCGCGCCTGGTCGCGGCCCTGGCGCGCCGCGGCATGCTCGAGCAGCAGGGCGACCGCGGGCGCATCTCGCTGGGCTTCGGCGTCGTGCGGCTCGCGGCGTCGGCCACCGGGCGGATGGACCTCGCCCGCCTCGGCCAGCCGACGTGCCAGCAGCTCGCCGAGGAGGTCGGCGAGACCGTCAACCTCGCGGTCCACGACGGCGAGGCGGCCATCAACGTCGCCCAGGAGTTCGGCACGTCGTCGGTGACGACGCGCAACTGGGTCGGGCGCCGCACCCCGCTGCACGCGACGTCGGCCGGGAAGGTCCTGCTCGCGTACATGGGAGACGCCGAGCGCCGCGCCTTCCTGCGCCGACGGCTGCCCCGCTACACCGACGCGACGATCACCGAGGCCGGCGCGCTGCGCACCGAGCTCGCCCGGGTGGTCGACGAGGGCCACGCCCGGTCGTTCGAGGAGCTGGAGGTCGGCCTGCACGCGGTCGCCGTGCCGGTGTGGGGACAGGGCGGTGACGTCGTCGCCGCGCTGAGCGCCGCCGGCCCGTCCTACCGGCTGCCCCGGCGCCGGGCGCGCGCCATCGTCCCCGACCTGCGCGCGGCGGCCGAGGACCTCTCCACCCGCCTGGGATGGATCTCCGCGACCGAGTAGCGCCCGTGCATCGCCGTGGTCGTCCTGCGCTACCGGCGCCCCGACCTGCCGCGCTCGTTCCGCACCCCCGGCATGCCCGTGGTGCCGATCATCGGGGTCGTCTTCTAGGGCTGCGCTTCGCCGCGTGGGTTCGTGCTCGGGCTCGTCGTGTACCTCGTCTACGGGCGGCGGAAGTCGAAGCCGGCTAGCGAGGTTCCAGGTCGGGATGGTCCTTGACCCACCACAGGAACGCGCGGGCGTGGTCGAGATCGACGAACCGGTTGCCGATCAGCTCGACGAGCAGGTCGTTGCTCCAGTAGGCGAGCCGGCCGATGGTCTGCGACGTCGTCTCCGGCGCCGGGAGCTCGATGCCGAAGACCTGTCGCGCGATCTCCCGCTTGCCGCCGGCCGGGCTGGTGTAGATCAGGATCGGGAGGAAGCGCTCCGGCTCGGCGACGCAGAGCACGCGGGTGAGCATGGCCTCGCGGAACCCGGGCATCGCCGGCGGCTCGTCGGAGGTGATCAGCTCGGTGAGCCGGTCCTCGGGCGCGGGCGGGTCCTCGCCGCGCAGCAGGTGCTCGACGACGCCGCGGAACGCCTCGGCGGCCCGCTGGTTGCCCAGGGCCCGCCACTCGTCGTTGAACCGGCTCATGTTGCCGGGCCGGGCGACGACCTTGCTGTTGGCGAAGTCCTTGAGCGCCGTCGGCTGGACGTACGGCAGCGCGTCCGCCTCGAAGGCCTGGCGGTAGACGTCGCGGTAGCGCCCGGCCTCCTCCTCGGGCTGGGGGAAGTCGCTGAGGAACTCGCGGCGCAGGCCCTCGATCACCCGCCAGCGCTCCGGGGTCACCGCGTCCGCCGTCGCCGTGAAGCGGCGCCGTGCGGTCTCGACGTCCTCGAGCGACCGCCGCTGCTGGACGGGGCCGCGCGTGCCCGCGGTCCGGCCCGCGGAGCGCGTCGCCGTGGAGCCCGCGGGAGCGCGGCCCGGCGTCGTCCGGGGAGGAGCGGTCCGGCTCGTGCTGCGCGAGCGCGTGAGCTGGCTGGCCGCACGCGGCGAGACCGGCTTCGCGCCGAGCACCCACTCGTGGCCGCAGCTCGTGCAGCGCATCATGTTGCGGCCGTCGTCGGCCATGCCGAGGTACTCGGCCGCGGTCTGCTCGCACGTCGGGCACGCCAGCGCCAAGGCCACTCCCTGCTCGTCCGGTGCTCGTGTCGACGCCCAGCCTGCCGTGCCCGCACGCGGACCGCGTCCCGGGGCTCGGCTCTCACGCGCGCAGGCGCAGCCCCTTCGGGCTGTGGCGGAAGCCGGCCCCGGTGAGGACCTCGGCCAGGACGCCGTCGAGCGCGCCCGAGCCGTCCGCCTTCTCCACCGCGATGCTGCCCAGCCAGCCCTCGCGCACAGCGGTGGCCAGCGCGGACGCGGCGGCGGTGAGGACGTCGTGGTCGGTGGTGAAGCTCAGCAGCGACTTGCCGCCGCGCTCGACGTAGATCGCCGGCTCGCCATCGGCGAGGACGACGAGCGCGCCCGCCTTGCGCCCGGGGCGGTGCGCGCTGGTGCCCCCGTCCTGGCTCCCGACCGTCGGGGGGAAGTCCAGCGCGGCACCCCACGGCTGGGCGGGGTCGGTGGCCGCGAGGACCAGGGCCTTCACCCCGCCGCCGGTGTCCTCGGGACGCGACTCGGCGCGCAGCCGGTCGATGGCCCCGGGCACCGCGAACTGTGCCGCGCCCAGGCCCTCGATGACGTAGCCGCGCCGGGCCCGGCCGGACTCCTCCATGGCGCGCAGCACGGGGTAGATGCCCGCGAAGCCGCCCGTGGCGCGCTCGGTGTCCAGCGCCCCGCGGGTGAGCACCCCGTGGCGCTCGAGGACGGCCTCGGTGCGGGCCTGGGCGCGGCGGGTGGCGTCGGTCTCGCGCGTCGGCACCCCCGACCAGCGTCCGGCGGCCGTGGGCGGGCCGGTGCGCGAGGGCATCGGCGCGCGGCCGAGGCGGGCGTAGCGGCCGCGCGAGGGCGTGCGG
>CADCTH010000219.1 GCA_902805495.1 uncultured Actinomycetospora sp. | reverse complement strand
TGGCCGCGGTGGTCGGCGTCCTGCTCGAGCCGGCGTCGGCCGCCGAGGCGCTGGCCGCGGCCGCGCGCCGCGCCCGCGTCGGCCTGGTGCCCGGCACCGCGGAGGGCGGCGGGGTCGGGATCGCCGACCACGCGGTCCCCGGCGGCGACGCGCTGCGCGACTCGGTCCGTGCTCTGCAGGCCGGCGGTGCGGGCGTCCTCGTCGTCTCCCGCGACCGGCGCGCGCTGGCCGCCGCCGACCTCGGCGTCGGCGTCTCCCGCCCCGACGGCGCCGCACCGTGGGGTGCGCACGTGCTGGTCGGCGACGACCTGGGCACCGCCGCGCTGCTCATCGAGGGCGTCAAGGTGGCCCGCGGCGTCTCGGGCCGCTCGGTGAACCTGGCGCGCGCGGGCACCGCGCTCGGCGCGATCATGGCCACCGCGGGGACCACCCCGCGCGCCCCGGGCCTCGCCGGGCTCGCCGTCAACGGCGCCGCCGCGGTCTCGCTGGGCAACGGCGCCTGGTCGGCGTCCGAGCTCGGGCGCCGCGTCGTCGTGCCGGGCGTGAGCCGCACGCCGTGGCACGTCATGCCGACCTCCACCGTCCTCACGCGTCTCGACGTCACCGAGCAGGGCCTGACGTCGGCCGAGGCCCACCGCCGCCACCGCGACGACCCCGCCGCGGCGGAGACCCAGACCAGCCTCGGCCGCGCGTTCCTCGACGAGCTCAACAACCCGCTGACCCCGGTGCTCGCCGGCGGCGCCGTGCTCTCCGCGGCCATCGGCGCGGTCGTCGACGCCGCGATCGTCGTCGGCGTCACGGCGTTCTCGGCGCTGATCGGCGGCGTCCAGCAGGTCGTCACCGACCGGGCCGTGGCCGGCCTGCTCGAGCGCTCGTCGATCCGCGCCCGCGTGCTGCGCGACGGCTCGCCCCGCGCGGTGGGCGCCGACGAGGTCGTCGTCGGCGACGTCATCGACCTGGGCCCCGACGACGTCGTCCCCGCCGACTGCCGCGTGCTGCAGTCCGACGCCCTCGAGGTGGACGAGTCGTCGCTGACCGGCGAGTCGCTGCCGGTGCTCAAGACCCCGGCCCCGGTCATCGCCCGCACGGTCGCCGACCGCCGCTCGATGCTCTACGAGGGCTCCACGGTGGCCACCGGCCGCGGGCGCGCCGTCGTCGTCGCCACCGGCTCGAGCACCGAGGTCGGTCGCTCCACCGCCACGGCGAAGGCCAGCGCGCCGGTCGCGGGCGTCGACGAGCGCCTCGCCGGGCTCACCCGCGTCACGACGCCGCTGGCCCTGGGCTCGGCGGCCGCGGTGGTGGCCGCGGGCGCGGTGCGCGGCCTGCCGTTCCAGCAGAACCTGCACTCGGGCGTCGGCCTGGCCGTCGCCAGCGTCCCCGAGGGCCTGCCGTTCGTGGTCTCGGCCGCCCAGCTCGCGTCCGCCCGTCGGCTGTCGGCCGAGGGCGCGCTGGTGCGCAACCCCCGCACCATCGAGGCGATCGGGCGCACCGACGTCCTGTGCTTCGACAAGACCGGCACGCTGACCGAGGGCCGCCTGGCGCTCTCGGCGATCTCCGACGGCGTCAAGCTGCGGCCCACCGACCGGCTGCGCAAGCGCCAGCGCCGGGTGCTCGCCGCCGCGCTGCGCGCCACGCCGCGGCCCGCGCCGGGGGAGCGCCTCGCGCACCTCACCGACCGCGCGGTGGTCTACGGCGGCCAGCAGTTCGACGTCGACCCGGCGCACAAGCGCCCCGGCTGGTGGCCGGTCGACTCGCTCGACTTCGACCCGTCGCGGGGCTACCACGCGACGCTGGGCGAGGTGGACGCGCCGGAGGGAGACGCAGCGAAGCGGAGCTCGACCCTGGAGGGAGCCGCCGAGGGCGACGGGCCGCACCGCCTGATCTCGGTCAAGGGCGCCCCCGAGGTCGTCATCGCCCGGGCCACGAGCTGGGCCGGCACGCCGCTCGACGACGAGGCCCGCCAGGCCCTCGTCGACCACACCGAGCTGCTCGCCGGCCAGGGCATGCGCGTGCTCGCGGTGGCCGAGCGGGTGCTCGCGTCCGACGACCACACGCTCGACGACGCCGACGTCGCCGACCTCGACTTCACCGGCTTCGTCGGGTTCACCGACCCGGTGCGCGCCGGCGCCGAGGCCTCGGTGCGCGACCTGCGCGACGCGGGCGTCCAGGTCCTCATGATCACCGGCGACCACCCGAGCACCGCCGAGGCGGTCGCCGAGGAGCTCGACGTCCTCGGCGGGGCGAGCGGAGCGACGGGGAACGGCAACGGCGGCATCGTCGTCACCGGCGCCGAGCTCGACGCCCTCGACGACGACGCGCTCGACGAGCTCCTGCCGACGGTGCGGGTCGTCGCCCGGGGCACCCCGTCGCACAAGGTGCGGATCGTCCAGGCCTTCCAGCGCCTAGGGCGCACGGTGGCCATGACCGGCGACGGCACCAACGACGCGGCCGCCATCCGGCTCGCCGACGTGGGCATCGCCCTGGGCCGCCGCGGCACCCCGGCCGCCCGCGCCGCGGCCGACCTGGTCATCACCGACGACCGTCTGGAGACCATCCTCGCAGCGCTGGTCGAGGGCCGGGCGATGTGGGCGTCGGTGCGCGAGGCGCTGGGCGTCCTGGTCGGCGGCAACATCGGCGAGATCGCGTTCACCGTCCTCGGGGCCACCACCACGGGCACGTCGCCGCTCAACGCCCGCCAGCTGCTGCTGGTCAACCTGCTCACCGACCTCGTGCCGTCGCTCGCGCTCGCCGTGCGCGCGCCGGAGCCCGGGTCGGCGGCCTCGCTGCTCGCCGAGGGCCCCGAGGCGTCGCTGGGGGAGGCCCTCAACCGCGAGATCGGGCTGCGCGCGATGGCCACCGCGGGCGGGGCGACCCTGGCCTGGGTCCAGGCGCAGGCGACCCCCTACGGCAGCCCCGCACGGTCGCGCACCGTGGCGCTCACCGCGCTCGTCGGCACCCAGCTCGGCCAGACCGTCGTCGCCGGCGGTGCCCGCAGCCCGCTGGTCGTCGGCGCGAGCGTCGTCTCCGCGGGCGCGCTGTTCGCGGTCGTCCAGACGCCCGGGATCAGCCACTTCTTCGGCTGCGTGCCGCTCGGGCCGGTGGCCTGGGCGCAGGCGGCCGGCTCGGCCACCGTGGCCACCGCGGCGTCCGTCGTGGGCCCGGAGCTCGTCCGGCGCTACGGACCGGTCGTCGTGCCCGAGGGCTCGCCCCAGGCCGAGTGGCTGGCGCGCCTCGAGGAGGTCCGCGACGCGGCCACCCGGCGGTACACCGAGCTGCAGGACCGTGCGGCCGCTCTGCTCAGCACGTAGGGCCGAACGGGTGGATGCGCCCTCGGTCACCGGGGTGTTTGTGCTGGTCGCGGGCCGGGCACCAGAATCGGTGAAGACCACGTCGAACAGGAGTTGAGACCGCATGGCCGACCGGTACGTCGTCCCCACCGAGGACGGCTGGCAGGTGCAGAAGAAGGGCGCCCAGCGCGCCAGCGCCAAGGCGGCCACGCAGGCCGAGGCCGTCGAGCGGGCGACCGAGATCGTGACGAAGGACGGCGGCGGCAAGGTCGTCGTGCACGGCACGGACGGCAAGGTGCGCGAGACCCACACGGTCAACGGCAGCACCGACAGCGCTCCGGCCGAGGCCGCGAAGGCCACCGCGAAGGCGGACGCCGAGGGTGTGCGCGCCAAGGGCGAGTCGGCGTCGGACAAGGCGTCGAGCAGCGCGAAGAAGGTCGGCGCGGACGCCAAGGCCACCGCGCAGAAGGACGCCGAGCGCGCCCAGACCTCCGGCAAGAAGGCGGCCGCGCAGGCCCAGGCCGGCGCCTCCGGCGTCGCCGACCAGGCCGCCAAGGCCGCGTCGGGCGAGAAGTCGGTGCAGGCGGCCGCGAAGGACGCCTCCACCATCGCCCAGACCAGCGGCGAGCAGGTCGCCACCACCACGTCGCGCGCGGGCGAGCGCATCGCCAAGGACGCGACGCGCGTGGCCGAGCACGCCGGGTCCGAGGCCGCGGCGCGCGCGGACGAGGCGGGCGGCAAGGTCGCCGGCGCCGGCGACCGGGCGGCCACCGTGTCCTCGGGCATCGCCTCCGAGCTCGACCAGGCCGGCGACGAGAACGCGCGCCGCGTGGGCCAGAGCGCGGAGGCGGCGGCCCAGCAGGTCGACCGCCAGGTGCGCCACGCCGCCGAGCGGGTGCGCGACGCCGCGCCGGGCTACAACCCGGTGCGCATCGTCGGCAACGCCGCCGCGATCGCGGTGAAGACAGGCTTCAGCGTGGCCGGCGCGGTCATCTCGACCGGTGGCCAGGTGCTGCAGTTCGCGGCCCGCAAGGTCACCGGCCGCGGCTGACGGACAGCCCCGCACACGACGACGGGCCCGTCCCCCTCGGGGGGCGGGCCCGTCGTGTGTCTCGGGTGTGCCCGTGTGTCAGGCGGCGGTGTCGATGCGCGAGGAGCGCCGCATCGCGCGACGGTCGTCCTCGCTGGTGCCGCCCCAGACGCCGGCCTCCTGGCCGGTGTCGATCGCCCACTGCAGGCAGCCGCGCTGGATCGGGCAGCTGCCGCACACGGCCTTGGCCCGCGCGACCTGCGCCGAGCCCGGACCGTGGGACGTCACGGGGAAGAAGAGTTCGGGGTCGTGGTCGCGGCAAGCCGCGAGCTCCCAATCCATGGTCCTGCTCATCCCATCTCGCTCGTCGGTGGTCTGTGTCTGCCCTCCCGCGGAGCGAGCGGGCGGGGCAGGTGTGCCGCCGGGCCCGACGCGGGGCGCGCGCGTGCGCGTCCCGCGACGGCCCCTGCGGCACGTGGTCGTGCGCGCCGGACGTCGGTCGGTGAAATCCGGGGTTCCTGCGTGACGGTCCTCGGAGCGGCCCGGTGTGGGCCCGCGCCCCGGGGTCCGGAGCACCTGCTGTACTCGGTATGACGTCGTGGCCCTCGCGTCGGTTCCCCGCCCGCCGTGATGCGTCGATCACGGCGCGGTCCCCGGACGCGCGAGGACACCGCGTCAGCCGAACACCATGGTCTTGCCTCACAACGCCATCGGCAAACGCATTTGCTCCACGCCACCCCGCTGAACGCGTGTGGCGTCGATCACGGCTTCTCCTCACGCTGTGTCGACACGTTGCGTCGGACGAGTGGGGACGCCTCCACGACCGGCCCCGACGGCGCGGAACGGCGACACAGACGGCAGCGCGTGCCACCATCGAGCGACGCTCGACCGGGGTGCGGTGTCCGGTCGTGGGCGACGCGACCGAGGGGAGGCCGGCGACGTGAAGAAGGTCCGACGCACGGCGCGTGATCTCGTCATCTGGGCCGTGCTCACCGGCGGGATCGTCGGCCTCGTGCTCGGCTGGGGCATCATCGGCGGCGTCCTCATCGCGTTCGCCGTGTGGCAGCTGGTGCTCGTGGCCCGGCTCGACGGCGGCCTGTTCGTCGACCAGCGCGCCGCCGACCGTCCGGGCAAGCCCACCGTCACCTGATCCCGTGGGCCGGCGGGGTGCCGCCGGCGGCCGGTGATCGCCAGGATGGCGCCATGCGCTGCGCGGTCGTCGGGGGCACCGGGTACATCGGGGTGCGCCTGGTCTCGCGGCTGCTCGCCGAGGGCCACGACGTGGCGGTCCTGGTGCGCAGCCCCCGGAAGCTCGCCTGCACCGGCTGGGCGCACCGCGTCGACGTCGTCCCCGGCGACCTGGCCGACCCGTCCGCCGTCGCGGCGCTGGTGGCCGGCGCGGACGCCGTCGTGCACCTCGCCCACGCCCTCGACCGGCCCGACTTCCCCGCGCGCGACCGGGCGGCGGCCCGCGCGGTCAGCGCGGCCGCCGCGGCCGCGGGCGTGCGGCGCATCGTCTACCTCGGCGGTCTGCGGCCGACGGGCGAGCCGGCCTCGCGGCACCTGGCGTCGCGGGCCGAGGTCGCCGACGTGTTCCTCGCCGGCCCGGTCCCGACCGCGGCGCTCGAGGCGTCGATCGTCATCGGGTCGGGCTCGGCGAGCTTCGAGCTGATCCGCTACCTCGCCGAGCGGGTGCCCGTCCTGCCCGCGGTGCCGTGGCTGGCGCACCGCACGCAGCCGATCGCCGTCGCCGACGTCCTGCACCTGCTCGTCGGCGCGCTCTACCTGCCCGCCGACGTCGACCGCCGCTTCGCCATCGGGGGGCCGGACGTCCTCACCTACCTCGAGCTCGTCCGGCGCTACCTGCGCGTGGCCGGGCTGCCGCAGAGCGCCGTGGTGCCGGTGCCCGTGCCCGTGCCGCCCGGGGGACCGGCGCTCGCGGGATGGGTCGTCGAGGCGCTCACGCCGCTGTCCCGGCACCTCGTGACCCCGCTGATCGAGTCGCTGGCGCACGAGCTGGTGTGCCCCGAGGACGACGTGCTCGAGGCCATCGGCCCGCCGCCCGGCGGCCTCACCACCTTCGACGCCGCGGTCCGGGCGGCGCTCGGGCGCCCGCGCGAGGGCGGAGCAGGGGAGGCGGGCGCCGCCGACGACACCGATCCCGCACTGGCGGGCCCGACCGACCCCGACGGCTCGGGCGGCGCCGTCTACGACTGGAGCACCGCCGAGCGCAGCCCGGCCGACGCCGCCGCCCTGTGGGCCGTCGTCGACGGGCTCGGCGGGGACGCGGGCTGGTACGCCCCCGCGGGCACGTGGACGGTGCGCGGCTGTGCCGACCAGCTGCTCGGGGGCGTCGGGGCCTACCGCGGGCGTCCCGCGCGGGCGCTGCGGGTGGGCGACGTCGTCGACGCCTGGCGGGTGGAGGCGGTCGAGCCCGGCGCGCACCTGCGCCTGCGCTCCGAGCTGCGCCAGCCCGGGGAGCTGCGCCTCGACCTGCACGTCGACCCGGACGTCTCGGGCCACGGGTCGCACCTGCGCCTGGCGGTGCGCTTCGCCGCCGCCGGCCTCGCGGGCGTGGTCTACGGCCGCGCCCTGCGCGCCGCCGCCCCCGTCGTCTTCGGCGCCACCGCCCGGGGGATCGCCGCGGCCGCACGTGCGTGATCTTCTGAGCGACAGCTCAGGAGATCACGCACGGAGGAAGCGCTCCCTGGCGTCGTGGACCGCCGCCGCGAGGTCGCCGCCCGCGGCCTCGATCGCCGCGCGCTGGCGCCCCGCCCCGGTGCCCGAGGAGAGCAGCCGCGCGCAGCCCTCGGCGGCGAGCTCGGCGTCGCCGGCGTCGTTCAGCGCGCCCGCCACGTGGTCCTGCAGGGCGCCGAGCACCTCGTCGGCCGGGGCCGGCTTCCCCGTGCGCGGATCGACGAGCTCGCCGGTGAGCCCCCACCGGGCCGCGCGCCAGTGCGCGAGGCGCAGGGCCTCCACGGGCTCGTCGCGCGCCGCGACGCCGTCACGCCAGTCCCGCGCCGCGGTGACGACCAGGGCCCGGGCGAGCACGGCCACGAGCACCGCGTCCTCGATCTCGAGCGCCACGTCGGTGACCCGCACCTCGACCGTGCCCAGCTCGCGGGACAGGCGGGCGTCGAAGTACACCATCGCCTCGTCGAGCAGGGTGTCGGTCGCCAGCATCGACGCGACCACCTCGTCGTAGGCGGCGAGCGAGCCGAACACCCGCGTCGGGCCCGCCGAGGGCCAGCGGGACCAGACGATCGTGCGGTAGCTGGCGTAGCTCGTGTCGCGCCCGCGCCAGCACGGGGAGTTGGTGGCCAGCGCCCGCATCACCGGCAGCCAGGGCCCGATGCGGTCCAGCACGCCGACGCCCTCCTCGGGCGAGCCGACCTCGACGTGCACGTGCTGCCCGCTCGTGAGCTGGGCGGTGGCGACGGCCTCGAAGCGCTCGGCGATGCGGCCGTAGCGCCCGTCCGGCACCGAGGACGGCTCGGCCTCCTGGTCGGGCGCGACGGGCGCGGTGGCCAGCCCGACCACGTCGACGCCGGCCGCACGGGCTGCCTCGCGAGCCTCCCGTCGGCGGCGCCGGAGGTCGGCGGCGAGCGCAGCGGCGTCGGCGTGCGGCGCGGTGGCCGTCTCCACCTGCTCGGTGCGCAGTTCGCCGTCGAGCTCGCCGGACGCCTCGTCCCGGACGGCCCCCGCCAGCCCGCGCGGCGCCCCGCTCACGGGGTCGACGAGCAGCAGTTCTTCCTCGGCCCCGAAGGGGGGCACATGGCTCATGGGGGCGATGTTCCCGTTCCGGCCGCCGAGATCGCCGTCCGGGCCCGATCCGCTTACGGTGACGTGGTGCGGGGACACACGAAGCAGTGGGAGGAGCACGCCGATAGGGGAGCTGGACCCTGTGAGGGGTGACGGCGACGGCTGGGTGGTCTGCGACGCCGGGCACCGGCACTGGGGGCGGTTCGGGGCCGCGGGGCTGCTGCTGCGCCACGGGACGGGCGGCGACGACGAGGACCGCGTGCTGCTCGCGCACCGCATCTGGTGGAGCCACCACGGCGGCACCTGGGGCATCCCGGGCGGGGCGCGCGACAGCGGCGAGACCGCCCGCGAGGCGGCGCTGCGCGAGGCCGTCGAGGAGACCGGCATCGACCCCGCCCGCGTGCGCCTGACCGGCGACACCGTCGACGACCACGGCGGCTGGTCCTACGTCACGGTCCACGCCCGCCTCGAGACCGACCACGCCCCGGCGCTCGAGCCGTGCGACGGCGAGGCCACCGAGCTGCGGTGGACGCCCGTCGCCGACGTCGGGGAGCTGGAGCTGCACCCGGGTTTCGGGGCCTTCTGGGGAGGTCTGGGGGCCGCGGAACCCCTACCGTGAAGGCATGCCTGGACCTGCCCTCCCGGACCCGTCCGACTTCCTCGCGGTAGACGCCGACCTGAGCGCGGAGGAGCGGGACATCCGCGACGCGGTGCGCGACTACGCGGCCGCGGAGCTCTCCCCGCGCATCGCCGAGTGGTACGAGTCGAACACCCTGCCCCGCGACATCGCCAAGGGCCTCGGCGCGCTCGGCCTGCTGGGCATGCACCTCGAGGGCTACGGCTGCGCCGGCACCAACGCCACGAGCTACGGGCTGGCGTGCCGCGAGCTCGAGGCCGTCGACTCCGGCCTGCGCTCGTTCGTCTCGGTGCAGGGCTCGCTGGCGATGTTCGCGCTGCACCGCTGGGGCTCCGAGGAGCACAAGCAGCAGTGGCTGCCGCGCATGGCCACGGGCGAGGCGCTGGGCTGCTTCGGGCTCACCGAGGCCGACGCCGGGTCGGACCCGGGCTCGATGCGCACGCGCGCCCGTCGGGACGGTGACGACTGGGTCCTGGACGGCTCCAAGATGTGGATCACCAACGGCACGCTCGCGGACGTCGCGGTGGTCTGGGCGCAGACCGACCCCGAGGCCGGCAGCAGTGGGATCAGGGGCTTCGTCGTGCCCACCGACACCCCCGGGTTCACGGCGAACGAGGTCAAGCACAAGCTCTCGCTGCGCGCGTCCCTGACCGCCGAGCTCGTCCTCGAGGGCGTCCGGCTGCCCGCCGACGCCGTGTTCCCCGACGTCGCGGGCCTCAAGGGCCCGCTGTCGTGCCTCAACGAGGCGCGCTACGGCATCCTCTGGGGCGCCGTGGGCGCGGCGCGGGCCTGCTACGAGTCGGCGCTGGCGTACTCGATCGACCGCGAGCAGTTCGGGCAGCCGATCGCGGGGTTCCAGCTGACGCAGGGCAAGCTCGCCGACATGGTCGTGCGGGTCAACCAGGCCGCGCTCGTGGCCTCGCGCATCGGGCGGCTCAAGGACGCCGAGGCGCTGCACCCGTCGCAGGTGAGCCTCGGAAAGCTGGCCAACGTCCGCGCCGCGCTCGACGTCGCCCGCACCGCGCGCACCGTGCTCGGCGGCAACGGGATCACGCTCGAGTACCCGGTGTTCCGGCACATGACCAACCTCGAGACCGTGCTGACCTACGAGGGCACCGAGGAGATGCACGCCCTGTCGATCGGGCAGGCGGTCACCGGCATCTCCGCCTTCCGCTGATCCGTCAGGGGCGCGGGGGCGCGCACTCCACGCGGTTGCGGCCCCCGTGCTTGGCGGCGTACAGCGCGGCGTCGGCGTGCACCATCAGGCCGTCGAGGTCGTGCGAGGTCCGCGGGTACGACGCGGTGCCGATCGAGGCGGTCAGGCCGCTGACCGTGCCGCCGCCCAGCGTCGCCGAGATGGCCACCTCGCACTCGCTGATGCTGCGGCGCAGCCGCTCCGCGGTGCCCGCGACCTGGTCGAGGTCGGCCTCGGCGAGCAGCACGACGAACTCCTCGCCGCCGAAGCGCCCGACGACGTCGTAGGGGCGGACCTCCGCCCGCAGGGTGTCCGCGACGGCGCGCAGCACGGCGTCGCCGACGAGGTGGCCGTGGCGGTCGTTGATGGCCTTGAACGCGTCGAGGTCGACCATGATCACGCCCATCTCGCCGCCCCGGCGGCGCAGGCGGGCGAGCTCGCGGTCGGCCTGGTCGCGCCAGGCCGTCGCGTTGGCGAGGCCGGTCTTCGGGTCGGTCTTGGCCGCGCGGGCGAACTGCTGGAGCAGGAAGCCCCGGTGCATGCCCATGACCGGCACCAGCAGCACCGGCAGGAGCCACGGCGTGGCCATCGCGACGACGGCCAGGGCGGCGCCCAGGGCGAGCGCCCCGAGCCCGATCAGCGTGTCGGTGGGGGAGCCGAGGCGCTTCCACCACGGCGTGCCCGGGACGCTGAGGCAGATCATGAAGACGACGAGGCCGTGGTTGACCGTCCAGCGGGTGAGGCCGGCGGCGACGAGCACGAGCAGGCCGAGCGGTCCGGAGACCGTCGTCTGCAGGCCGCCGGGCACCAGCTCGAGCACCGCCCAGGCCGCCACCGACGCGATGAGCACCGTCGCCGCGGAGTACGTCCAGCGGTGCGGCACGGGGCGCTGGCTGACCCGCAGCCACCAGTAGGCGAACGTGACGACGACGAGGACGAGGGCCAGGCCGACGGGGAGCAGGAAGAGCCCCGCGAAGCTCCACACCGATTTCAGCTCGATGTAGGGCTGGCCGTCGGCGACGACCTCCCGCCGTCGCTCGATCCCGCGGGCGATCTCGACGTGGACGGCGAGCCCGAGCGAGAGCAGCCCGAGCGTGCGCCAGTCGGTGGGCCCGATGGGTTCGAGGCGCGCGACGGCCAGGGACAGCGCCACCGCGAGCACCTCGACCAGCAGGACGGCGACGACGACGCGCCGCGGCGCCTGCCACAGGCTCCAGCGGCGCGGATCGAGGCGGCGGGCGTCGAATCGACGTCGCGGCGCGGTGACCTCGGTCACGGGGCCGGCCGTCCCGTTCGTCTTCGCGCCGCTCCGGCGACGGGCGAGGCGGACCGGTCGCAGGGAACCGGACATCGCGGACACCGTGGACGGGGCGCTCACCGCGTGTGCCGGAGGAGCGGGCTGAGCTGCTCCGGACGCGGGAGTGAGCGCGGAACCGGGGTCGCTCGGACCCGATCGGGGTTCACGCGCCGTCACGATCAGTGACCTCCTCCGGCTCGACGAGAGCCGCTGCAGGCGGTTCCTGCGTGGTGAACACGGTACCGACGGACTCCGGATCTCGGCAGCGCGCGTCACCCATTGGGCAGCAATCACCCCCATGGTTGACGCCCAGTCGCCGTCTGGTCACGCACAGCTCCATTGACGAGCATTCAAGGGCGGATGTGCTGGGGCGTGCGCCCGGATGTGACAGTTCTGTTGCTCTCCGTCAACGCGGAGAAGTGCGGGCCGGGCGCGCACCGCAGGGATCGAGATCCACCACGCACCGTGTGCGTTGGACCACGTCCGTGTCTCCGGGGCCCTCCGACCCGACCGATGACGAATCCTCGCGAAAGGATCTCCCGTGGCCGACTCGAACTGGCACCGCGACTCCAACTGGCACTTCACCGACTCGAACTGGCACTTCGCGGACTCG
>CADCTH010000218.1 GCA_902805495.1 uncultured Actinomycetospora sp. | reverse complement strand
GGGGTAGCTGCGCGCGATGGCCGACGCGGCGTACGCCGAGGTGGTCGCCGCGGTCACCCGCCGCTGAGGCGCGCCTGCTCCCGGGCCGCGAGCACGGCGAGCTGCGCCTCGTCGCGGGCGCGCACCCGGTCCTCGTACGCCTGGCCGGCGAAGCGCTCCTCCGTCGCGGTGCTCAGCAGGTCGACGACCTCCGGGGTCAGCTCGGGCTGCCCGAGGTCCTTCCAGCGGCGGACCATGCCTGGCCCGAGGTGCTCGAGCAGGTGCCGCAGGCCGCCGGGGCCGCCGCCGAGGGAGTAGCTCTCGAAGGGCCCGGCGGTCGCCCAGCGCACCCCCACCGACTCCGTCACGACCCGGTCGAGCTCCTCGGGCGTGACCACGCCCGACAGCACGAGGTGGACGCTCTCGCGGAACAGCGCCGACTGCAGCCGGTTGGCCACGAACCCGCCGATCTCGCGGCGCAGCAGCACCGGCACCTTGCCGAGCGACCGGTAGAAGCCGGCCGCGGCCTGCGCCTGCTCCTCGGTGGTCTGCTCGCCGCGCACGACCTCGATGAGCGGCACGACGTGCGGCGGGTTGAACGGGTGACCGACCAGCAGCCGGCCGGGCTCGCGCATGTCGCGGCTCATGTCCGTCGGCATCAGCCCCGAGGTGGACGACAGCAGCAGGGCGTCGGCCGCGGCGTCCGCCGCCACCCGGGCGAAAAGGTCGCGCTTGAGCTCGATGCGCTCCGGCCCGTTCTCCTGCACGACGTACGCGCCCGACACGGCCTGCTGCAGGCCGGTCACCTCGACGCGGGACAGCAGGTCGTCGGCGTCGCGCGCCCCGCCCGGCAGCGTCGCGGCGAACGAGCGCACGGCCGCCTCCACGACCTGCTGCGCGTCGTCGCGCGGGTCCGTCACGCGCACCGTCATGCCGGCGGCGGCGAACAGCGTCGCCCACGACGCGCCGATGGTGCCGGCGCCGACGACCGCGGCCGTACGGCCCTCGAGCGGCTGGTCCATGGGGTCCTCCCGGGTCGGCGCGAGTGTCCCCGCTCGTACAGTCTCGCGGGTGGCCTCCCGGGACCGCCGCACGACCGGTGCCGGGCCGCGGGCCGCTCGTGGCGCGGATCCCGGTGAGCGGGACGTTCCGGCGCGGCGCGCAGGTCGCGGTCGCCTACGACCCGGCGGACCCGGCCCACGTACGCACCGTCGAGCGCTGGCGGCCGGTGTACCTGCAGTGGGAGCTGCTCCTGCTCGCCACGCTGCTGGTCGCCCTGCTGCTCCTGGCCGTCACGCGGGTGCGCCGGGTGCGCCGGGTGTCCCGCCGCTGACCTCCCCCCGGCCGTCGAGCAGCGGCCGGAGCGGGTCCCAGGCCGGGCCGTCCGCCCGGCGCAGGGCCATGCCCGACAGCGCCTCCAGCACGACGCGGCTCGCGAGCAGCGCCGTGACGTCCGCCGAGTCGTACGGCGGCGACACCTCCACCACGTCGATGCCGACCACGGGCAGCTCGAGGCAGATCCGCCGCACCGCGTCGAGCAGCTGCCGGGCACTCAGCCCGCCCGGCTCGGGCGTGCCCGTCCCCGGTGCGTGCCCGGGGTCGACCACGTCGATGTCGACGGACAGGAAGACCCCGTCGCAGTCGTCGGTCGCGAGCGCCGAGGCCTCCGCGAGGCACGCGTCGAGCCCCCGGGCGACGACCTCGCTCATCTCGTACGCCCGCATGCCCTGCGCGGCCATCCAGTCCAGGGTCTCCGGGCCGGGCCAGTAGCCGCGCAGTCCGATCTGCAGGAACCGGTCGCCCCGGACGGCGCCCGACTCGAGGAGCCGCCGCATCGGCTGCCCGTGGCCCCACAGCGAGCCGAACTCGATGTCGCCGGTGTCGGCGTGCGCGTCGAAGTGCAGCATCGACACCCGCCCGGCGCCGAGGACGTTGGCGACGCCCTTCGCGTCCGGGTAGGCGATGGAGTGGTCGCCGCCGAGGACGAGCGGCACCGCCCCGCCGCGGACGACCTTCTCGACCGCCGCCTCGAGCGCGGGCAGGGCGCGCTCGATGTCGCCGGAGTACATCTCGACGTCGCCGGCGTCCAGCACCCGCAGGTCGCGCAGGCCGTCGACGCGCAGGGCCAGGCTCGGCCGCGAGCCGTCGTGCGGGAGGTAGCAGGCGGTGCGGATGGCGCCCGGCCCGAAGCGGGTGCCCGGCCGGTGCGAGGTGCCGCCGTCGAACGGCGCGCCCAGCACCACGACGTCGGCGCCCGCCCACGTCGCCGGGTCGTCGAGGTCGCACCGGTCGACGCCCAGGAACGTCACGTCCGGCCCGTACTGCGCGCCGTACCTCACCACCAGTGCACCCCGCTCCCCCTCGACGTGCGCCTGTCCCTCACGAGCTGCGGGGGAACCCGAGGTCGACGCCGCTCGAGGACGGGTCGGGCCAGCGGGTCGTGACGACCTTGCCGCGCGTGTAGAAGTGGACGCCCTCGGTGCCGTGCGCGTGCGCGTCGCCGAACAGCGAGGCCTTCCACCCGCCGAAGGAGTAGTAGGCCATGGGGACCGGGATCGGGACGTTGACCCCGACCATCCCGACCTCCACCTCGGCGACGAACCGCCGGGCCGCGCCGCAGTCCCGGGTGAACAGCGCCGTGCCGTTGCCGTACGCGTTGGCGTTGACGAGACCGAGCGCGGCGTCGTACGACGGGACGCGCAGCACCGAGAGCACCGGGCCGAAGACCTCGTCCTCGTAGACGCGCATGCCGGGGCGGACGCGGTCGACGAGGCTGGGTCCGAGCCAGAAGCCGCCCGGGTCGCCGTCCGGCTCCACCGCCCGGCCGTCGCCGACCAGCTCGCCGCCCTCGGACTCCGCGCCGGAGACGTAGCCCGCCACCCGGTCACGGTGCTCGCGGGTAACCAGCGGCCCCATGTCGCAGCCCCGCCGCCCGTCGCCGGTCCGCAGCGCCGCCACGCGCGCCGCGATCCGCGGCAGCAGGGCGTCGGCGACCGGGTCGACGCACACCAGCGCGGAGATCGCCATGCAGCGCTCGCCCGCCGAGCCGAACGCCGCACCGACGGCCGCGTCGGCGGCCAGGTCGAGGTCGGCGTCGGGCAGCACCACCATGTGGTTCTTGGCGCCGCCGAGCGCCTGCACGCGCTTGCCGGCGGCCGAGGCGGTCCGGTGCACGTGCCGGGCGACCGGCGTCGAGCCGACGAAGGACACCGC
>CADCTH010000217.1 GCA_902805495.1 uncultured Actinomycetospora sp. | reverse complement strand
GATCGGCGCCGAGACGCTGGCCGACGAGGCCTTCCGCCGCCCGGACACCCCGCCGGTGGCGCCGCCCCCGCCGGGCGACCGGCCGGGCGGGCGGGCGGTGGCCGCCGTCGAGGAGCTGCCCGGCGAGCGCCCGCTGTGCGACCTCACCACGGGCACCGGCGACTTCGTGGCCGACGGCGTGATCAGCCACAACTGCTTCGCCCGCAACACCCACACCTACCTCGACCTCGACGCGGGCGACGACTTCGACCGCCAGGTGGTGGTCAAGCTCAACGCGCCCGAGGTGCTGGCCCGCGAGCTGCGCGCGCCCCGGTGGGCCCGCGAGCACGTCGCGATGGGCACCAACACCGACCCCTACCAGCGCGCCGAGGGCCGCTACGCCCTCATGCCGGGCATCATCCGCGCGCTGGGCGGCTCGGGGACGCCGTTCTCGATCCTCACCAAGGGCACGCTGCTCACCCGCGACCTGCCCGAGCTCACGGCCGCCGCGCGCGATGTCCCGGTCGGTGTCGGGGTGTCGCTCGCGCTGCTCGACCCCGAGCTGCGCCGGCGCGTCGAGCCGGGCACGCCGACGCCGCGCGCCCGCCTCGACCTCGTGCGGCGCATCCGCGACGCCGGCCTGCCGTGCGGCGTGTTCGTCGCGCCGGTGCTGCCGGGGCTAACCGACACCGACCAGGCCCTCGACGCCCTGCTCGGCGAGATCGCCGGCGCCGGCGCGAGCGGCGCCGGCGTGCTCGCGCTGCACCTGCGCCCGGGCACGCGCGAGTGGTTCCACGGCTGGCTCGCCCGCGAGCACCCAGAGCTGATCGAGCGCTACGCCGCGCTCTACCGCCGCGGGGCCTACGTCGACGCGGCCTACCGGCGCGACCTCGCCGCCCGCGTGCGGGCGCTGCTCGAGCGCCACGGGCTCGCCGGCGGCGGGCACGCGATGGGCGGGCGGCAGGGGTACGGCGAGGGCATCGACGGCGGCGAGGGCAAGGGCGGCTGGCCCGACGGCGCGATGCCGCCGCCCGCGGTCCCCGCGGCGGTGGTCACCGCGCCGGCCGAGCAGCTGTCACTGCTCTGAGGGGCTCTGAGCGGGAGCACTCCCCACCGGTGATCCGGGGGTGTGCCCCAGGAGTAGGCCCCAGGAGTAGTCCGCACCCGGTTACTCCTCCCGCCGCGGGCACTACTCGACCGGTCCGCGACGTCTTCTGCGGGCGAGGTCCCCGCTCCTAGCGTCCGGGTCATCGCCCGACGCCACACCGAGGAGACACACTGTGGACACCGACCAGCGCCGCCCCTTCGCCGGACAGCCCGGGCCCGCCCAGCGCGGCGGCCTGGGAACCCCTGCCACGCACTCCGGTCCGCCGCCGGGTCACGCCGGGCCCGCCGGCCCCCAGCCCGTCTACCCGGCCTACGTCGTCACGCCGCAGTTCGTCCCGTACGACGACGAGGGCGGCGCGATGGTCATGTCGGTCGCGGGCGGCGGCGTACGCCGGCTCAGCAAGCGCGCCTCGAACGTCGTCATCGCCGCGATCGTGTTCGCCACCTGCGTCGTGCCGCTGGTCATCGCGGCAATCGTCTACCTCTCGATGCCCGACGTGGACTCGATGTTCGGGCAGGTCCAGGTGCCCTCGGTGACGGTCGAGTCGCCGTGAGCCCGGTCCGGGGGCGCGGATAGCCTCGTCGGGTGTCGCGCGTCGCGCGCGACACCCGACACCCCGCGACCCAGGAGCACCACCGCACCATGATGCGCACGCACCCCGCCGGCACGCTGCGCGCCGAGCACGTCGGCGCCACCGTCACCCTCGCCGGATGGGTGGCCCGCCGCCGCGATCACGGCGGGGTCGTGTTCATCGACCTGCGGGACGCCTCCGGGATCGTCCAGGTGGTTTTCCGCCTCGGTGACGTCGCCGAGGAGTCGCACCGCCTGCGTGCCGAGTTCTGCGTCCAGATCACCGGCGTCGTCGAGCAGCGACCGGCCGGCAGCGAGAACGCCGAGCTCGCCACCGGCGGCGTCGAGGTCAGCGCCACCGCGCTCACCGTGCTCTCGGAGTCCGCGCCGCTGCCCTTCCAGCTCGACGAGCACGACTCCAGCGGCGCCGTCGGCGAGGACGCCCGCCTGCGCCACCGCTACCTCGACCTGCGCCGCGAGGGCCCGGCGTCGGCGCTGCGGCTGCGCAGCCGGGCCAACAAGATCGCTCGCGACGTGCTGTCCGACCGCGACTTCGTCGAGGTCGAGACCCCGACCCTGACCCGCTCGACGCCCGAGGGCGCGCGCGACTTCCTCGTCCCGGCCCGGCTGAAGCCCGGGTCCTGGTACGCGCTGCCCCAGAGCCCGCAGCTGTTCAAGCAGCTGCTCATGGTCTCCGGGCTCGAGCGTTACTTCCAGATCGCGCGCTGCTACCGCGACGAGGACTTCCGCGCCGACCGCCAGCCCGAGTTCACCCAGCTCGACATCGAGGCGAGCTTCGTCGACCAGGACGACGTCATCGCCCTCGGCGAGGCCGTGATCGGCGCGCTGTGGTCCGAGCTCGGCGGCTACACGATCTCCACGCCGATCCCGCGGATCCCCTACGCCGAGGCGATGGCCCGCTACGGCTCGGACAAGCCCGACCTGCGCTTCGACCTCGAGCTCACCGAGCTCACCGCGTACTTCGCCGACACCCCGTTCCGCGTGTTCCAGGCGCCCTACGTCGGCGCGGTGGTCATGCCCGGCGGGGCGTCACAGCCGCGGCGCACGCTCGACGGCTGGCAGGAGTGGGCCAAGCAGCGCGGCGCCAAGGGCCTGGCCTACGTGCTCGTCGGCGAGGACGGCACGCTCACCGGCCCGGTGGCCAAGAACATCACCGACGCCGAGCGCGACGCCCTGGCCGAGGCCGCCGGCGCGAACCCGGGCGACTGCATCTTCTTCGGCGCCGGCGAGCCGCCCGCGGCCCGCGCGCTGCTCGCCGCCGCGCGCGGCGAGCTCGCGCGCCGCCTCGACCTGATCCCCGAGGGCTCCTGGTCGTTCGTGTGGGTCGTCGACGCCCCGCTGTTCGAGCGCGCCGGCGCAGGCGACGACATCGCGGTCGGCTCGGGGACGTGGACCGCGGTGCACCACGCGTTCACCTCGCCGACCCCGGAGTGGATCGACCGCTTCGAGGACGACCCCGAGCACGCGCTGGCCTACGCCTACGACCTCGTCTGCAACGGCAACGAGATCGGCGGGGGGTCCATCCGTATCCACCGCCGCGACGTGCAGGAACGGGTCTTCGCCCTCATGGGCCTGAGCCCCGAGCAGCAGCAGGAGAAGTTCGGCTTCCTGCTCGACGCCTTCGCCTACGGCCCGCCCCCGCACGGCGGCATCGCGTTCGGGTGGGACCGCATCTGCGCCCTGCTCGCCGGGGTCGACTCGATCCGCGAGGTCATCGCGTTCCCGAAGACCGGCGGCGGGTACGACCCGCTGACGGCCGCGCCCGCGCCGATCACGGCCCTGCAGCGCAAGGAGGCCGGGGTGGACGCCCCCGCGCCGGGCACGCAGACGCGGCCCGCGGCGCCGGTGAAGCCGCCCGAGCGCCCCGTCCAGTGAGTCGGGTGACGTGAACCGCCTCCGCGTCCTGTGCCCGGACGACGACCGGGGTCTCGCCGATCGCGTGCTCGAGGTCCTCGCCGCGGAGCCGGGCGCGGTGCACGTCGTCCGCCTGCGCGGCGCGGCGGTGGACCCTCCGGGGGACGTCGTCGAGGCCGACGTCGCCCGCGAGTCGGTCGACGAGGTGCTCGACGCCCTGCGCGAGCTGGGCTGCGTGCGCCGTGGCGGGATCGTGCTCGAGACGCTGGACACGGTCATCTCGGACGCGGCCGACCGCGCGGAGGAGGCCGCGCCCGGCGAGGGCGTCGACGCGGTCGTGTGGGACGAGCTGCTCTCGCGCACCGGGCAGGGCGCGCGGCTGTCGGTGACGTTCGTGGTCATGCTGACCATCGCGTGCCTGCTCGGCGCGATCGGCGTCGTCACCAACTCGCCGGTGACCGTCGTCGGCGCGATGGTGCTCGGGCCCGAGTTCGGGCCGCTGGCCGCGCTGGCCGTGGCCCTGGTGCGCCGCGACGGCGCGCTCGCCCGTACGGCGGGGCTGGCGCTGGGCGCCGGGTTCGCGATCGCCCTCGCCGTGACGGCGCTCGCCGCCGCGGGGGGCGAGGCGGTCGGGCTGGTCCCCGAGGACGCGCTGACCAACCTCTCCGGGGTCGAGTTCGTCTACCAGGTCGGCCCGTTCTCCCTGGTCGTGGCGCTGCTCGCCGGCGTCGCGGGGATGGTGGCGCTGGTCGCCGGGGAGGGCTCGGGCGTGCTGGTCGGGGTGTTCATCTCGGTGACGACGGTGCCCGCGGCCGGCTTCACCGCCGTCGCCGTGGTCCTCGGCGACTGGGCACGGGCCGCGAGCTCGCTGCTCCAGCTGGCCGTCAACGTCGCGGGGATCGTGCTCGCGGGCCTGGTCGTGCTCCTGATCGTGCGGGGCTCCCGGCGCCGACGCGGCCTGCCCGAATCCCTCCCCCAGACGACGGGGGCCCGGTAGAGTCCCTCGGCTGATGGCTCCCCTGACGACGGACGACGCCGGCACCTCCGACGGCCGTGCCCCCGACGCGGACCGTTCCGGCGACCTCGCGAGGGTGGTCGGGCTGGCCGAGGAGCTGCTCACGCGGCGCCACGGCGCGACGGTGCGGCTGGCCGACCCGGTGGACCTCGGCGGCAGCGCGCGCTCCCTCGTGGTGCGCGTGCGCGTGGCCGAGGACCCCTTCTCGCTGCCCCGCACGCTGGTGCTCAAGCACTACCTCGACCAGCCCGGCACCGGGGAGCAGAGCACCGACCGCTTCCGCTACGAGGCGGAGTCGTGCCAGCTGCTCACCGCGATGCCGGCCGAGGACCGGGCGAGCCCGATGCTCGTGGCCAACGACCCGGCGCACCGGCTGCTCGTCCTCGAGGACCTCGGGCGCTGCTCGACGCTGGCCGACCGCCTGCACGAGCCCGACGCCGAGGCCGCGGAGCGGGCGCTGCTCGGCTGGGCGCGGTCGCTCGGGCGGATGCAGGCCGCCACGGCGGGCCGCGAGGTCGACTTCGGCGCGCTGCTGCGCCGCTTCGGCGAGCGCGCCTGGCGCGACCCGCTGGCCGACGACGCCCGCGCGGCGCTGGCCGAGCTGCCCGACCAGCTCGAGCAGCTGCTGCGCGTCGAGGCCGCCCCGGACGCGGTCACCGAGGCGCGCACGGCGGCGCGGCTGCTCGGCGGGTCGGGCTACCGCGCGTTCAGCCCCGCCGAGATCCGCCCGGACAACTGCCTGCTCACCGGCAGCGGCGCGCGGTTCCTCGACTTCGAGTGGGGCTGCTTCCGCGACGTCGCCCTCACCGCGGCCACGCTGCGCCTGCCGCTGCCCAGCGGCGGGAAGGCGCGCGCGCAGCCGGCGGGCATGGCCGAGGCGATGGTCGCGGCCTGGCATGCCGAGATCACGCCGGTCTGGACCGACCTGGCCGACCCCGACGTGCTGCGCGAGCGGGTGCTCCAGGCCGAGGTGCTGTGGGTGTGGCTCTCCACCCGCGCCCTGCTGCCCGTCGTCGTCGGCGCCCGGCACGCCGGGCCGGCGGCCCGCGTCGTCGTCGCCGACCCGGGCGAGGACGCGCCCGCGGTGCTCAGCGCGCTCTGGCGGCGCCTCGGTGTCGACGCCGGGCCGGCCGGCACGACGCCCTCGCCGAGCTCGCCGCGGCGGTCGTCGGCGCCCTCGGGCGCCACGGCGGGGAGGCCGTCCTCCCGCCGTACCCGGCCTTCCGGCGCGCGTGAGGCGCGAACTCCTCAGGCCGCCAGCAGGCGCGCCCGGTGGACGAACGCGTCGGCCACCGGCCCCGACCAGTCCAGCGCGCCCGCCGCGCGCAGCGACTCCGCGTCGCGCCGCCCGGTGAGCAGCAGGAGCAGCCCGCCGGGGTCGATCTCGACGGCGTCGCCGGTCTCGCGCGCCCCGCCCGGGACCACGGTGCCGTGGGTGACGCGCACGGCCCGGTCGTCGCCGGCGCGCACCGCCAGCCGCAGCGCCGCGTCGCCCGCACCCACCGCGGCCACCAGGAGGCGCGGCAGCACGCGCAGGACGAGCCGGCACGCCTCGCGGGCGGCCGGCTCGTGGTCACGGAGGTCGGCCGGGACACCGAGGGCCGCGGTCAGGTCGTGGACGTGCAGGCACATGTCGAGGCACTGGGCGCCCAGCACCGGGTCGCCCGCGACGCGGTCGGCCAGCTGGGTCACCGCCCGGTGCCGCGCCGCGCCGAGGGAGGCGCGCAGCGTCTCCGGCCCGGCGTAGTGCACGCCGGTGAGGTGGATCGCGAGCTCGGCGACGTCGGCGGGCCCCGCGCCGGCGCCGGGCAGCGGACGCGCCCAGTCGCCCGGCGCGAGCGCGCGCACGTTCTCGTCGGCCACGTCCCAGAGGCCCAGCAGGGCCCTCGTCGCGTCCTCCACCGCTCACCGTCCGGGCTTGTCTCGTGGTGCCGTGGAGAGGACACTATGTGATCCACACCACACGAGCAACGGATCCCCAGGACCCCGGGACCCTCATCAGGGGGCCGTCATGGGCGAGTGCGAACCCCGGAACTTCCTCCGGCCCTGCCTGCTGCTGCTGCTCCACGAGCGGCCCGCGCACGGCTACGACCTGGTCGAACGCCTCCACGCCTCGCTGATCGACGACACCGACGCGGGCGGGGTCTACCGCACGCTGCGGTCGTTCGAGCGCGAGGGCCTGGTGCGCTCGACGTGGAGCATCCCGGCCAACGGTCCCGCACGACGCACCTACGCCCTGACCGCGGCGGGGTCCTACAGCCTGCGGCGCCAGGTCGAGACCCTGGAGGCCACCCACCAGCTCCTGCACTCGTTCCTCGGGCGCTGCGGGCGCGCGATGGGGACGGAGGCGACCTCGTGACCGCGCCCCTGCCCTGCGAGGGCCCCGTCTGCATCACCTGCTCCGACCAGGCGGTCCGGGTGACGGTGATCGCCCTGCGCCCCGACGGCACCGCCCGCGTCGACACCGGGGCGGGCGAGGAGGAGGTGTCGGTCGCCCTCGTGGACGCCGCGGTCGGCGACGTCGTGCTCGTGCACGCCGGGGAGGCGATCGCCCTCGTGCCCCCGGCGCCGGCCACCGCGCCCGACCCGTGACCCTCGCCGGCGAGCGGGTCCGCGTGCGCCTGGCCGTCACCGGCGTCGTCCAGGGCGTCGGGTTCCGGCCGTTCGTCCACGGGCTCGCCGCCCGCCTCGCGCTCGACGGCTACGTCGGCAACGACGCCGGCGGTGTGGTCGCCGAGGTGGAGGGCCGCGTGGTGGACGTCGAGGCCTTCGTGGACGCCCTGCGCACGCAGCCGCCGCCGCTGGCCGTGGTCGAGGACGTGCGGTGCGCGCCGGTTCCGGCCACCGGTGCGAGCGGGTTCTCCATCGTCGCCAGCGCGGCGGGCACCGCCGGGCCGCGCACGCTGGTCTCCGCGGACACCGGACCCTGCGCGGCCTGTCTCGCCGAGGTCGACGACCCCGCCGACCGCCGGTACGGGCACCCCTTCGTCAACTGCACGCACTGCGGGCCGCGGTTCAGCATCGTCTGCGACGTCCCCTACGACCGGGCGACGACGACGATGGCCGGGTTCGCGCTGTGCCCGGCCTGCGCGGCGGAGTACCACGACCCCACCGACCGCCGCTTCCACGCGCAGCCCGTGTGCTGCCCCGACTGCGGGCCCACGCTGCGGCTCGACGGGTCGGCGGCCGACCCGCTGCGTCGCGCCGCGCGACGCCTCGCGGCCGGGGAGATCCTCGCGGTGAAGGGACTCGGCGGCTACCACCTCGCGGTGCGCGCGGACGACGAGCGGGCGGTGGCCCGGCTGCGGGCGGGCAAGCACCGCGAGGACAAGCCGTTCGCCCTGCTGGCCGCCGACCTGGCCGCCGCGGGCGCCCTCGTCGACGTCGACGGGGCCGCCGAGGTGCTGGGCGGACGCCGGCGCCCGATCGTGCTGCTCCCGCGCCGCGACGGGGCGGCGGTCGCGCCGTCGGTGGCTCCCGGCACCGGCGAGCTGGGCGTGATGCTGCCCCCGACGCCCCTGCACCACCTCCTCGTCCGTGAGGTCGGCGTCCCGCTCGTGCTGACCAGCGGCAACGTGTCCGACGAGCCGATCGCGCACCGCGACGACGACGCCAGGACCCGGCTCGCCCCGCTGGTCGACGGGTTCCTCGCCCACGACCGCGTCATCCGGACCCGCGTCGACGACTCGGTGGTGCGCCTCTCCCGGGGGCGCGTGCTGCCGGTGCGCCGGGCCCGCGGGTACGCCCCCGAGCCGGTCCCGCTGGCGTTCGGGATCGCGCAGGCGATCCTCGCCTGCGGCGCCGAGCAGAAGGCGACGATCGCGCTGGCGTCGGGGCGGCGCGCGTTCCTGTCCGCGCACCTCGGCGACCTGGAGAACCTCGCGACGCTGCGGGCGTTCACCGACGCCGTCGAGCACCTCGGGCGCCTGTTCGACGTCGTCCCGCAGGTCGTCGCCCACGACCTGCACCCGGAGTACCTGTCCACGAAGTACGCCCTCGACCGGGACGACCTGGTCCCGGTCGGGGTGCAGCACCACCACGCGCACGTGGCCTCCTGCCTGGCCGAGCACGGGTGGGGGCCCGACGACCCGCCGGTGCTGGGCGTGGCCTACGACGGCACCGGATGGGGGCCCGACGGCTCCGTCTGGGGCGGTGAGCTGCTGCTCGCGTCGCTGACCGGGTACCGGCGCGTCGGCCATCTCGCCCCGGTCGGCCTGCCCGGCGGGGCAGCCGCGGTGCGCGAGCCCTGGCGGATGGCGGCGGCGTGGCTGGGCGGGTCCGCCCCGGCGCTCGCCGTGTCGGATCTGGCCGTCGCGCGGCGGCACGCCGATCGCTGGGACGCCGTGGTCGCGCTGGCGGGCGCCGGCCACACGCTCGTCACGTCGAGCGCGGGGCGGTTGTTCGACGCCGTGGCCGCGCTCCTCGGGGTCCGTGACACCACGACCTACGAGGGGCAGGCCGCGGTCGAGCTCGAGCAGCGGGTCGATCCGGCCGAGCGCTCGGCGTATCCGGTGCGGATCCACGAGGGGGTGATGGAGGTGGGCGAGCTGGTCGCGGCGGCGGCAGCGGACCTCCGCGGCGGAGTCGACGTCGGACGGATCGCCGCTCGCTTCCACCACGGACTCGCCGACGCGACCGTCCGCGCGGTGGTCGCCGCGGCGCGCGAGCACGGCGTCACGACGGCCGCGCTCTCCGGCGGGGTGTTCGTCAACCTGGTGCTCCTCGACCGCGTCCGTGCCGGCCTCGAGGCGGCCGGGCTGCGCGTGCTCGTCCACGAGCGCGTGCCGTGCACCGACGGCGGGATCAGCCTCGGCCAGGCGGCGGTGGCCGCGTGCGCCCCGACGACGACGGAGGTCGACCGATGATCCGGGAGCTGACCCGCGCGGACGTGGAGGAGGTCTTCCTCCGGCGCACGACGGCCACCACCGCGCTGGCCGACGAGGCCGACCGCATCGGCGACGCCTGCCACGCGATGGCCGCGCGCTTCTACCGCGGCGGGCGCTTGATCACCTTCGGCAACGGGGCGGCCGCGGCGGACGCGGCCCACCTCGCCGTCGAGTTCGTCCACCCGGTGATCATGGGCAAGCGGGCGCTCCCGGCGGTCTCGTTGGTCACCGACCCGGCGACGCTGACCGGCATCGCCCGCCGCTCCGGCTTCGAGGACACCTTCGCCGCACAGCTGCGTACCCACGCCCGGCCCGACGACATCGCCGTCGGCATCTCCGCGGACGGCGCGTGCGTCAACGTGGCCCGCGCCCTGGGCGAGGCGCACGACCGGGGGCTGCTCACCGTCGCGCTCGTCGGCGGCGACGGGGGAACGGTGGCCGCGCTGGCCGACGAGCGCCCGACCGCCCGCCTCGACCATCTGCTGCGGGCCCGCTCGGGCGACCCGTACGTCGTGAAGGAGGTCCACGTGACGATCTACCACGTGCTGTGGGAGCTGGCCCACGTGTTCCTCGAGCGGCCGGGACGGGCGTCGTGACCGGGTTCGAGGCGCTCTACCCGTTCCTCTACCCGCCGGCCGACGAGGTGCCGGGCGACGACGACGCCGGCGAGCGGGAAGTGTTCGCCGAGGCCCGCCGCTCCACGCGGGAGAAGGTCGCGGAGATCGCCGCCCTGCGCGAGCAGGTGTTGGCGACCCACGCCGAGGAGCTCGTCGCCTGCGCGCAGGCGATGGCGGGAGCGTTCGGTACGGGCGGCCGGCTGTTCTCGTTCGGCAACGGCGGCAGCAGCACCGACGCGCAGGCGGTCGCCGAGATGTTCTCCGCGCCCGGGCACCCGGGCGCCGGCCTGCCCGCGATCGCCCTGACCGCCGACGTCGCCGTGCTCACCGCCCTGTCCAACGACGTGTCGTTCGAGGTCGTCTTCGCGCGCCCGCTCGCCGCGTCCGGCCGTGCCGGCGACATCGCCCTCGGGCTCTCCACCAGCGGGAACTCGGCGAACGTGCTGCGCGCGTTCGCCGAGGCGCGCCGTCAGGGCATGCTCACGGTCGGGCTGGCCGGGTACGACGGCGGCCGGATGGCGGAGGCCGACACCGTCGACCACCTGTTCGTCATGCCGTCGTCGTCCGTGCACCGCATCCAGGAGGCCCAGACCACCGTCTACCAGGTGCTCGGCGAGCTCACCCTCCGAGCACTCAGCTGCCCTGGTCGCCCGGCCCGAGGTCCGGACTCCCCGGGGTGACCGACGGCTGCGGACGGACCCCGCGGGACTCCTCTCCGCCGCCGTGGGGACGCCCCGCGGCGCCCTTCTCGCCCTCGCGGTCGGACCCCCTCGCCTCCTCGGCCTCGCGGGCGATGTCCTCGCCGCGGGCGTTGATGCTCTCGCCCACCCCGAGCGGGCCCCGGGGGGCCGTGTCGGTGTCCTTCACCCCCTCGTCCTCCTCGCGGGACGGCTCGCGACCCGGACCCGGGGGCGGGGCGTTCGAGGCGTCGAACGCCTTGTCGGCGCCCTTCTCCGCTTCCTTCATGTCGGCCTCCTTCGCACTCACGGGCGTCAGCAGATGCGCGGCAGGGGATCGCCGACGAGCATGTCGACGATGCGGGTGCCGCCGAAGGCCGTGCGCAGGAGCACCAGCCCCGGCGGGTCGTCGGCGACGTGCCCGATGACGGCGGCGCCGTCCCCGAGCGGGTGCGCCCGGAGCGCGGCCATGACCGCCTCGGCGCGGGACGCGTCGACCACGGCGACCAGGCGGCCCTCGCAGGCGACGTAGAGCGGGTCGATCCCGAGCAGCTCCGCGGCCCCGGTGACGACCTCGCGCACCGGCACCGACGCCTCGTCGACCACGACCGCGACCTGCGACGCGGCCGCGATCTCGTTGAGGATCGTCGCGACCCCGCCCCGGGTCGCGTCGCGCAGCACCCGCACGCCGTCGCCGCCGGCGTCGAGCAGCCCGGCCGTGAGCTCGTGCAGCGCGGCGGTGTCGGACGACAGGTCGGCCTCGATGTCGAGCTCCCCGCGGGCGAGCATGATCGTGATGCCGTGGTCGCCGAGCGGCCCGGAGACGATCACCGCGTCGCCCGGGCGGGCGGCGGTGGCGCTCAGCGCGAGGGGTCGCTCGAGGACGCCGACCCCGGCGGTGGTGATGAAGCAGCCGTCGGCCTTGCCCCGCGGGACGACCTTGGTGTCCCCGGTGACGATCTGCACGCCGGCCGCCGCGGCCGCCCGTGCCATCGAGTCGGCGATCCGCCGCAGATCGGCGACCGGGAAACCCTCCTCGAGGATGAACCCCGCCGAGAGGTGCAGCGGGCGCGCCCCGCACATCGCGAGGTCGTTGACCGTGCCGTTGACGGCGAGGTCGCCGATGTCCCCGCCCGGGAAGAACAGCGGCGACACCACGTAGGAGTCGGTGGTGAACGCCAGCCGCGCCCCGCCGACCTCCAGCGACGCCCCGTCCTCGAGCTGCTCGAGGACCGGGTTGCGGAACGCCTCGACGAACACGGCCTCGATGAGGGTGTGGGTGGCCTTGCCCCCGGCGCCGTGGGCGAGGGTGATCCGCTCCTCCCGCACGCGCGGCCGGCGTCGCCGCGCCCGCTCGATGCGTTCGAGGACCTGTTCCTCGGTGCGCAGGTGCTCGGCCCCGGCGTGGGTCGCCACGGCCTCCTCGGCCCAGCCGGCGTGCACCGTGGTGGCGCGCCCGTTCCCGGTCCTCGTCATCGCCGCACCACCGGGTCCGCGAGCATCGTGGTGCCGCCGGCCCGGACGCGTTCGCGGCTGAAGCGGCCGAAGTTGTAGTAGGCCGCGCAGGCGCCCTCCGAGGACACCATGCAGGTGCCGATCGGGGTCTCGGGGGTGCACGCGGTGCCGAAGACCTTGCACTCCCAGGGCTCGAGGACGCCCTTGAGCACCTCGCCGCACTGGCACGCCTTCGGGTCGGCGACGCGCACCCCCGGGACCCGGAAGATCCGCTCGGCGTCGAACCGCGCGTACTCCGCGCGCATCTGCATGGCGGACTGCGAGATGAACCCGAGGCCGCGCCACTCGAAGTACGGCCGGAGCTCCATGACCTCGCCGATGACCTCGAGCGCCCGGCGGTTGCCGTTCCAGGGCACGACGCGGCTGTACTGGTTCTCGACCTCGCAGCGGCCCTCGTGCAGCTGGAGCATCAGCTGGTGCACCGACTGCAGGATGTCCAGCGGCTCGAAGCCGGCGGTGACCAGCGGTTTGCCGTGGCGGGCCGCGATGAACTCGTAGGGCCGGCACCCGATCACGGTGGACACGTGCCCCGGGCCGAGGAAGCCGTCCAGGCGCAGGTCGGGGGAGTCGAGGATGGCCTTGATCGCCGGGATGATCGTGACGTGGTTGCAGAAGATCGAGAAGTTCTCGATCCCCTCGCGCGCGGCCCGCAGGACGGTCATCGCCGTGGAGGGCGCGGTGGTCTCGAAGCCGATGGCCATGAACACCACGTGCTTGTCCGGGTGGTTGCGCGCGATCTTCAATGCGTCCAGCGGCGAGTAGACCATCCGGATGTCGGCCCCGGCGGCCTTGGCGTCGAAGAACGACCCGTCGCCGCCGGGCACGCGCATCATGTCGCCGAACGCGGTCATGATCACGTCGGGTTCCTGCGCGATCGCGATCGCGTCGTCCACCCGTCCCATCGGGAGCACGCAGACCGGGCACCCGGGTCCGTGCACGAGCCGCACCGACTCGGGCAGGTGGTCCTCGAGGCCGTGCTTGTAGATCGTGTGCGTGTGCCCGCCGCAGACCTCCATGAAGGCGTAGCGGCGGCCGGGCTCGCACAGCGCGGCGATCCGGGCGGCCACCGACCGCGCCGTGTCGGCGTCGCGGAACTCGTCGACGAACTTCACAGTCCCTCCCTCCCGGTGGCCGAGGTGGTGAACTCCTCGAGCTCCTGGTCGTAGGCCGGGCCCAACCCGTGCAGCATCTCGAGGGCCGCCTGCGCCTCGGCCTCGTCGATCTTGGCCAGGGCGAAGCCCACGTGGATGAGGACCCAGTCCCCGACGGCCAGCTCCTCCTCCTCGGCCAGCAGGCCGACGTTGACGCGGCGCCGCACGCCGGCCACCGAGACCAGCGCGAGGTCGGTGTCGTCGGTCGCCGTCTCCACGAGCTCGCCCGGAATGCCCAGGCACATCAGCGCACCTCCTGCCCGCCGGCCACGCGGCCCGCGATGGTGATCGATTCGAGGACGAGGTCGTCGCCGTGGACCAGCTCGAGGTCGTGCGCCCCACAGCTCCCGCAGGCGGTGACGAGCTCGTCGGCGACGGTGTGGTGGTCGCAGCCGCGGCAGCGGACCTCGACGGCGACCTCGACGACGTCGACGTGCGCCCCGTCGGCCACCCCGCCGCCGCCGACCAGCGCGAATGCCTGGTCGAAGACGTCGCGGTCGAGCCGCTGGAGGGCACCGACGTGCAGTCGCAGGGCCTCCACCGGCCGCCCCGCCGCGCGGGCCTCCACCGCCTCGAGGACCGCGGCGGCCACCCCGAACTCGTGCATCGCTACATCGCCCGGATGCGCAGGTAGCGGCGGATGTCGTCGCGCGAGTCCCAGGCGACCCAGCCGGCGCCGCCGAGCAGGGCGAGGAACAGGATCTTCATCATGGGGTGTCTCCCACCGGGGTGAAGGGGTGTCGTTCGGTCAGGCGGCCCACGACGCGGTGCACGGCGGCGACCGCCTCGTCGACGGCGGCGGTCACGGCGGGGGTCAGGCCCATGCCCTCGCCGAGGTGCGCCGGCTCGCACCCGAGGACGAGCACCCGGTCGAGCCCGTGGGTGCCGACACCGCGGGCCAGGGCGCCGACGAGCTCGAGCACCGCGTCCGGCTCCATGCCGTGCGGGTCGAACGCCGCATCGCCGCTCGTCGCGGCCAGGTCGTGCTCGAGCAGGTAGAGCGACCCGGGCGGCCCGTCGCCGTGGGCGGTGTCGACGACGACGAGCACCTCGTAGCCGTCGAGCACCTGGTACGCCAGGTGCATCCCGCGGATGCCGACGTCGACGACGTCGACCCCGTCGGGCAGGTCACCGGCGGCGAGCAGGCGCCGCGCCACCTCGGAGCCGAAGCCGTCGTCGGAGAGGAAGACGTTGCCCACGCCGGCGACGAGGGCCCTCACGGCGCACTCTCCCGACACGGCACGGCCAGCTCGTCGGGCCGGAAGTAGCGGTACCGGCCGTGGGCGGCCTGGAGGTCCGCGCCCGGGTCGTCGTCGATCGAGACGGCGACGTGGGTCTGGCCGTCGACGTCGTGCAGCACGGCCTGGACGGTGGCGGCGACGCCGCGCAGGAACGTGTCCTGGGCGTCGCTGCCCGCCCCCGGCACGAGCACGACCGCGCTGCCCCGCGACACCGGCCGCCCGTCGACCACCGTGGTGTCGGTGTCCGGGTCGACCGAGGCGTCGGCGGCCGGGTCCCACCACGGCGTCCCCGGCGTGACGAGGGTGGGGATCGCGTCGGAGCTGGTCGGTCCGACTCCGCCGCGCTCCGCGTCCTCGTCCGGCGCGCGCCCACCGGGCCGCACCGTCCCGTGGAGCCGCTCGAACATCGCCGGGCCCATGGCGTCGAGCGCGTCGAGGAGCCCGGCCGCGCGCGGGTCGGTGGCGCGCGCCTCGCGCTTCTCGTCGTCGGTGAGGGCGAGGGTGCGCAGGCTGAGGATCTCGTCGTTCTCGGTGCCGTCGAACAGGTCGGTGGGGCTCTCGGGCGCGAGCTGGGGGTGGTCGTCGAGGATGATCGGCGACGCCAGCACGAGCCGGCTGCTGCCCTCGGGTCCGGCGAGCACCGGCCAGCTGTGGGCGTTGACGCACTCGGCGACGGCCGGGCGCGCCCACTCCGGCGGGTCCGCGCTGGACAGGAACGACCCAGCGTCGAGGCCCAGCACCGTGTGCGCCGAGATCAGCGACGCGCGCAGCACCTCCTCGCGGGGCTCGTCGGCGCCGACGGAGGCGTCGTTGACGACCTCGACCCGCAGCCGCAGCGCCCCGTAGGGACCGGGTACGGGGACGGCGGAGACGAGGACGTGGCCCGTCAGCGCCCGGGTGGTCCGGACGTAGGCGCCGCGCACGGTGCCGGCGGCGTCGGGGATCGGCTCGCGGGTCTCGGCGGCGGGCACCGCGATCGGCACGCTCGTGGTCCGGTCGCGCAGCTCGTCGAGGCGCAGGGTGGCGTCGACCCGGCGGGGGAGGGCCTCGTCCCAGGCGAGGTGGGGGGTGCCGTCGACGGTGAGCTCGTCGAGGGGCGCGCCGTCGCGGCCGACGAGCGCGCGCTGCTGTACCTGCAGGAACCGCAGGCGCAACCGCAGGGTGGCCCCGGAGCGGGGTTCGAGCAGCAGTTCGGTGCGGTTGCGGGCGGGCTCGGCGAGGCGCTCGGCCGCGGCCGGGGGAACCAGCACGCCGAACTGCCAGCGCAGCGCGTTCTTCTGCGCCGACGCGCGGTAGGGGTAGAGCAGGTAGCCCTCGAAGAGGACGGCGTCGGCGACGGCGGCGACCGCGTCCAGGGGGTCGGCGGCGGTCACGACGACGTCCCCTCGGCCGCGTCGAGCAGCGCGGCGAAGGTCTGCTCCCAGGTCGGCAGGGCCCGCGCCGCGCGCCAGGCCGCCAACCGGGCCAGGGTGTCCTCGGGCAGCTGGAGCCACGCGGTGCCGCCGTACTGAGCGGCCATCATCTGCGACCACACGTCGACCGGGAGCCGGAACGCGGTCTCCGAGCTCCACGGGACCAGGCCGACCTGCACCCCGGCCGCGGCGTCGGCGGAGTCGTAGAACACCGTGCCGCTGAAGAGCAGGAGCAGCGGGACCTCGCCGCCCTCGGCGAGGCCGCGGAAGTACCGGGTCGCGGCGACCTCGGTGTCGAAGGTCAACGGCACCTCGAGCACGAGCTCGTGGTCGCCGGTGAACGACGTGGTGACGACGGAGATCGTCGCCAGCTGCATCGGGTTGAGCGTGCGGCCCCAGCGCTCCGGGTCGCCGAACAGCTCGACCAGCCGGGTCTGCTCGCCGGGGGAGTAGCGGCGGCGGGCGGGCTCGATGCGGATCTGGGTGCGCAGCGCGAGCGCGTGGATCCGGGTGCCGGTGGTCTCGGTGATCGTCAGGTGCAGCCGCAGGATCGGGCCCAGGGCGTGCGGGTCGTGGTCGGCGCGGGTCACCGTGAACCGGAACGCGGGCCCCGGCGCGGAGCGGGGGAACGGGAGCGTCACCGGGCCACCTCCCGGCTGCGGGCGGTGATCGCGTCGAAGAACGCGTCGATGTGCGCCCACGCCTCGGCGCCGCCGTCGAAGCCCCGCCAGTGGCGGCGGACCAGGCCGACCAGGCGGTAGCAGGCGTCCACCGGCACCAGCACACAGCGGGTCCCGGCGGCGGCGTCCTCCCCGGTACCGCGGCGCACCAGCAGCGCCTCGACGTCGGGCTCGAGCCGCGCGGCGAGTCGGCCGGCGCCGACGCCGTCGGACCAGGCGGCGAGGTCGAGCTCGCTCTCGGTGGCCCCGGCCGGGCTCGGGTAGCAGGCCAGCACGGAGGTGTCCGCAGAGCCGCTCAGCAGGAAGAACGCCATGCCGACCGGGATCTGGAGGGCGTCCCACTGCTGATCGGTGAGCACGAAGCCGGGGTCGTGGAGGTAGCGCTCGGGGATCGTGCGGAACCCGGAGAAGGCGCCGGCGGACCCCTCGTCGGAACGGTCCCGGAAGAGCAGCGCGCACGGGCGGCACGCGCACTTCAGCGAGCGCTCCACGACGTGCACGAGGTGCGGGTGCTCGGCCGGGACCTCGACGGCGCACAGGTCACAGCGTTCGGCGGGGACGGGCGGTGACGCCGGCTCCGGTCGCGGCGCCAGGAACCGCCGCAGGCCCGCGACCGCCGGCCCGGCGGTCATGATCCGGCCGCGGCGACATCCGGGGAGCCGGCCGTGTCCGGGGGCCGCAGCCCGATCTGCAGCAACGCCGGGCCGGGCTCCTCGGCCGCGACCTCGACCGCCGCGACCTCGGGGGCGAGCTCGGCCACGGCGGTGCGCACGACGTCGCGCACCGTCTCCGACGACGACCCGCAGCCGGCGGCCAGCGTCACGTGCACCGTGCCGGTGTGGGTGTCCACCCGGTCGAGCCCGATCCCGGAGCCGTGGCTGCCGAGCCGCCGCCGCGCCGTGTCGAGCGCGTGCCCGACGCGCACCGGGAGCTCCACGGGGTGCAGGTCGTGCAGGGTCAGCAGGGCCGCCACCAGCGGGTCGGCGGCCATCCGGTGGACCAGGGTGTCCCCGGCGGCGAGCCGCACGATCGAGACGATCTGGGCGAGGCCGGCGCCGTAGAACTCCATGAGGACCCGCACCAGGTCCTCGCCGACCTCGTGCGCCGCCGGGTCGGCCGCGAGCTCGTCGAGCAGCTCGGCGATGGTGCCGGCGACCTCCTCGGGGCGTGCCATGGCTCAGGGCAGGTTGAGCTGGGTCGGCGACGTCTCGCGGTGCAGCTGCCTGCCGTTGCCCAGGTACATGTGCACGCCGCACGGCAGGCAGGGGTCGAAGCTGCGGACGGCCCGCATGATGTCGATCCCCTTGAAGTCCTCCGGCCTGTTCTCCTCGAAGATCGGGGTGTTCTGCACCGCGTCCTCGTAGGGCCCGGGGGTGCCGTACTTGTCGCGCACGCTGCCGTTCCACGGCGTCGGCGGGTACGGGTGGTAGTTCGCGATCTTCCCGTCGCGGACCACCATGTGGTGCGAGAGCACCCCGCGGACCGCTTCGGTGAAGCCGACGCTCACCGACTCGTCGGGGACGACGAACGACTCCCAGGTCTTGGTGTTCCCCCCGCGCACCTCGGCGAGCGCCTTCTCCAGGAAGTGCAGCGCGGCGGCCGCGGCGTACGCCTGGAAGTAGGTGCGCGCCCGGTCGCGCTCGATCGCGTTGGACAGCGGCCGGCCCTGCTTGTCGACCGGCGGGGTCCAGGTGAACGTCCGCTCGCCCCGGTTCACGGTCTGCGGCAGGTTCAGCTCGACGCTGTGCCCGGTCGACTTCACGTACCCGATGTCGACCATGCCCGCGAGGGCGGTCGCCCACAGCCGGGCGATCGGGCCGCCACCGGTGTCGAGGGCCAGGTGCTCCGTGCCGTCGAACCAGCGCGGCGACATCACCCAGGAGTACTTGTCGTCGAAGTCGCGCTTCTGCGGGGCCGGGATCGTGTGCTGGTTCCACGGGTGGTCCTGCGAGACCGGGTTCCCCAGGGGGTCGCGCTGGACGAACATCTCCTGGTCCTCCCAGCCCCGGTAGAACGAGCTCCCCAGGAGGATCCGGATGCCGAGGTTGATCTCCACCAGGTCGGTGGTGACGAGTTCCCCGTCCACCACCACCCCCGGGGTGACGAACATCTTGCGGCCCCAGTTCGTCATGTTCCGGTACTCGAAGTCGCAGTGCTCCGGGTCGTTGAGCGAGCCCCAGCACCCGAGCAGCACCCGCCGGCGGCCGACCTCCTCGTAGCCGGGCAGCGCCTCGTACATGAAGTCGAAGAGGTCGTCGTGCATCGGCACGACCCGCTTCATGAACTCGACGTACCACATCAGTCGCGTCATGTAGTCGGTGAACAACTGGATGGTCGCGACCGTGCCCACGCCGCCCGGGTAGAGCGTGGACGGGTGGACGTGCCGGCCCTCCATCAGGCAGAACATCTCGCGGGTGTAGCGCGAGACCTTCAGGGTCTCGCGGTAGAACTCGCCGGTGAACGGGTTGAGCGCCCGCATGATGTCGCCGATGGTGCGGTAGCCGTGTTCGGCCGCTCCCCGGCACTTGGTGCGGTTGGCCAGCTCGAGGACCCCGGGATTGGTCTCCGCGATCATCTTCTCGCAGAAGTCCACCCCGACCAGGTTGTCCTGGTACAGGTTGTGGTCGAACATGTACTCGGCGGCCTCGCCGAGGTTGATGATCCACTCACCGAGGTGCGGCGGCCGGACCCCGTAGGCCATGTTCTGGTTGTACACCGAGCAGGTGGCGTGGTTGTCCCCGCAGATCCCGCAGATGCGACTGGTGATGAAGTGCGCGTCGCGCGGGTCCTTGCCCTTCATGAAGATCGAGTAGCCGCGGAAGATGGACGAGGTGGAATGGCATTCCGCCACCGTCCGGTTCGAGAAATCGATCTTGGTGTAGATGCCGAGGCTGCCGACGATGCGGGTGATCGGGTCCCACGCCATCTCGACGAGGTCGGTCTTCTGACCGGTGCTGTGCTTCGGTGCCGTGGCGGTCATGGCGCGACCCCTCTCAGAACGCGGTGGGCTGGTAGCCGGTCGTGAGCTGACGACCCTTGCGCCGCCACTTCGGTTCCTTGTCGACGGTCTTCGCCGTGATGTCGCGCAGCTTGCGGATGACCACCCCGTACGCGCCGCTCGCGGCGCCGGAGACCTTGCTGCCCTGCGGGGAGTCCATGAACGGCATGAACTTGTCCGGGAAGCCGGGCATCGTGCAGCCGATGCAGATGCCGCCGACGTTGGGACAGCCGCCGACGCCGTTGATCCAGCCCCTCTTGGGCACGTTGCACTTCACGACCGGGCCCCAGCAGCCGAGCTTCACCAGGCACTCGGGGGAGCCGTACTCGGTCGCGAACTGGCCCTGTTCGTAGTAGCCGCCGCGGTCGCAGCCCTCGTGCACGGTCATGCCGAAGAGCCACGTGGGCCGGCCCGCCTCGTCGAGGGGGATCATCGGTGCCGAGCCCACGGCCTGGTACAGCAGGTAGAGGATCGTCTCGGACAGGTTGTCGGGGTGGACCGGGCAGCCCGGGACGTTGACGATCGGCAGACCGGCGTGCGATGTCCAGTCCCAGCCCAGGTAGTCCGCGACGCCCATCGCCCCGGTCGGGTTGCCGGCCATGGCGTGGATGCCGCCGTAGGTCGCGCACGTCCCGACGGCGAGGATCGCCAGCGCCTTGGGGGCGAGCCGGTCGATCCACTCGCTGGTGGTCATCGGCTGCCCCGTGGCGGGGTTGTTGCCGAAGCCGCACCAGTAGCCCTCGTCCTTGATCGCCTCGTTCGGGATCGACCCCTCGATGACGAGCACGAAGGGGTCGAGCTCCCCCCGCTCGGCCCGGAAGTAGTTCTCGATGAACGTGTCCGCGCCCTTGTCGGGGCCGGACTCGAAGTCGATGAGCGGCCAGTGCACGGCGACCGTCGGGAGCCCCGGGAGTGCGCCCAGCGCGATCTCCTCGATGCTCGGCTGCGTGGCGGCGGTCAGGGACACCGAGTCGCCGTCGCAACTGAGACCGGCATTGATCCACAAGATGTGGACGGTGGTGTCCTGGTGCGAGGCGAACGTCGTCACGGGAACCCCCAGCCGTCGTACGGCGATGTGGCGGGTGGTGGGCCGCCGGAGGACTTGCAGGCTGCCAGCGGCGATCTCGTCCGGTAAGTGGACGACGCACCTACGGGAGGGTCGTCACCGCTCCCGGCCCGCACCCGGGGAAGGGTTGGGCGTCGCGGACGGTTGGCGCCTGGCATGAGCACCGCCGACAGCGTCATCAGCAAGGCCCAGGAACTGCAGCGTCTCCACAGCGACCCCGAGCTGCTCGTGGTCGTCAACGTGTGGGACGCGATCACCGCGACGACGGTCGCGAACACCCCGGGGACGAAGGCCCTGGCCACGGCGAGCCACGGCATCGCGGCCTCGCGCGGTTACCCCGACGGCGAGGTGATCCCGCGCGACGAGATGATCGCCGAGGTCGGGCTCATCGCCCGCCGGACCGAGCTGCCGGTGTCCGCCGACCTCGAGGCCGGCTACGGCGACGCGGGCGGGACGATCGCCCGCGCGATCGACGTCGGCATCGTCGGCGCGAACCTCGAGGACCAGCTCAAGCCGCTGTCCGAGGCGGTCAAGGCGGTCGAGGACGCCGTCGCCGCGGGGGAGTCCGCGGGCGTGCCGTTCGCGCTCAACGCCCGCACCGACGCCTGGGTGCGCGGCGGGGGCCGCGACCCGCAGGTCATCCTCGACGACGCGATCGAGCGTGGCCGCGCCTACCTCGAGGCCGGCGCGACGTCGTTCTTCGTGCCCGGCAAGCTCGACGAGGAGACGATCCAGGCGCTGGTCGCGGAGCTGGGGGAGCGCAAGGTCAACGTCATCGGCGTGCCGGGGATGCCGAGCACCCGCCGCCTCGGCGAGCTGGGCGTCGCGCGCGTGTCCTTCGGCCCGTGGAGCCAGAACGTGGCCCTCACGGCCCTGGCGTCCCTGGCCGAGGACGCCTACGCCGGCGGCGGCCTCCCCGAGGGCACCCGCAAACT
>CADCTH010000216.1 GCA_902805495.1 uncultured Actinomycetospora sp. | reverse complement strand
CGGCCGTGCGCCCGGGGCCGAACCGCTCCTGCCACCACTGCCACGCGCGTCGCCGGTCCATGGCGCCCTCCTCGTGTCGTCGCGTTCTACTAAGCCGGTTCAAAGAGCGGACGCACAAGGGGCGCGAGGACACCGAACGGAGGATCTTGTACCGGTTCAACGCCAGGGCCGGTCCCCGCGCACCACAGCACGCGGGAGGATCGGGGCGTGGAGACGGGCCGGACGAGCGGACGGGTCACGCTCGCGACGGTCGCGAACGCCCTCGGCGTCTCCCGCGCGACGGTGTCCAACGCCTACAACCACCCCGAGCGCCTCAGCCCGCAGCTGCGCCTTCGCGTGCTGCACACGGCGCGCGAGCTGGGCTACGCGGGGCCGCACCCGCTGGCCGCGATGCTCTCGCGGGGCCGGGTGAACGCGCTGGGGCTGGTCTACGACGACCCGATGTCGTTCGCGTTCAGCGACCCGGCCGCCGTGCTCTTCCTCCAGGGCGTCAGCGAGATCTGCGAGGACGAGGACCTCGCCCTCGTGCTCATCAGCGGCGGCCCGACCGGCGCGGTCGCGCGCGTCGCGCTCGTGGACGCGGTGATCTGCTACTGCGACGTCCCCGTCGACGGCAAGCTCGCCGCGATCGTCGACCGGGGCCTGCCGTTCGTGGTCGTCGACGGCCCGCGACTGCCCGGGGCCGGGCACGTCGGCATCGAGGACGCGCGCGGCGCCGCGGCGGCGACCCGCCACCTGCTCGACCTCGGGCACACGCGGTTCGGGGTCGTGGCGCTGCCGCTGGTGGACGACGGGTGGGAGGGCACCGCCCGTCCCGAGCGCCAGGAGCGCGCCCGCTACCGGGCGGCCCGCGAGCGGCTCGTCGGCTACCGCGAGGCCGTGGAGCAGGCGGGACTGCCCTGGGACGACGTGGCGGTCGAGGAGCGCGCGCCCTACGGCCGCGACGCCGGCCGTCGGGCCGCGGCCGCGCTGCTCGACCGCCGGCCCCGTCCCACGGCTCTGCTCGCGATGAGCGACGAGCTCGCCCTCGGCGCGGTGGCGGCCGCCGCCGATGCCGGGCTCTCGGTGCCGGGCGATCTCTCGATCGTCGGCTTCGACGACGTCCCCGCGGCCGCCGACGCCCACCCCGCCCTCACGACCATCCGCCAGCCCCACCGCGAGAAGGGGCGGCGCGCCGCCGAGCTGCTCCTGCGCCCGGGCGTGGCGGACGACGAGCACCGGCTGCCGGTCGAGCTCGTGGTCCGCGCGTCGACCGGGCCGCCGCCGCGGCGCTGACCCCGGCGCCCCTCCGAACGGAGGGCCCGAGACCGTCCGCGCAGACGCCGTGTCGGGGACGTCACGCGGTTACGGTGACGGGTGTTGCAGGCCACGGCTCGGGAAGGTGCTCATGGCTGGTGTGTGGTTCGAGTCCGTCGCCGAGGCGCAGCGGCGCGCGCGCAAGCGGCTGCCCAAGTCGGTCTACGGCGCGCTCGTGGCCGGCAGCGAGGCCGGGGTGACCCTCGAGGACAACGTCGACGCCTTCCGCGAGCTGGAGTTCCTGCCGCACGTGTGCGACCTGCCCTTCGAGAGGGACCTGACCACCACGGTGATGGGCCAGGAGATCTCGATGCCGGTGATCGTCTCGCCCACCGGGGTGCAGGCGGTCAACCCCGAGGGCGAGGTCGCGGTCGCCCGCGCGGCCAAGAACGCCGGCACGGCGATGGGGCTCTCCTCGTTCGCCAGCCGCGCGATCGAGGACGTCGTCGAGGCGAACGACAAGACGTTCTTCCAGATGTACTGGGTGGGCGACCGCGAGACCCTCGCCGCCCGCGCCGAGCGCGCGAAGAAGGCCGGCGCCAAGGGCCTCATCGTCACCCTCGACTGGTCGTTCTCCCACGGCCGCGACTGGGGCAGCCCGTCCATCCCCGAGAAGATGGACTGGAAGACGATCCTCAAGTACATCCCCGAGGGCGCCATGCGCCCGCGGTGGGGCATCGAGTTCCTGCGCTCCGGGAAGATCCCCGACCTGACCGTCCCGAACATCCCCACCCGCGGCGAGCAGCCGCCGACGTTCTTCGGCGCCTACGGCGAGTGGATGTTCACCCCGCCCGCCACCTGGGCCGACGTCGCCTGGCTGCGCGAGCAGTGGGGCACCGAGCTGCCGTTCTGCGTCAAGGGCATCACCCGCATCGACGACGCCAAGCGCGCGGTGGACGCCGGCGCGACCGCGATCCAGGTGTCCAACCACGGCGGCAACAACCTCGACTCCACGCCGGCGCCGATCCGCGTGCTGCCCGGCATCGTCGAGGCGGTCGGACGTGACGTCGAGGTCATCCTCGACGGCGGCATCCGTCGCGGCAGCGACGTCGTCAAGGCCCTCGCCCTCGGGGCGCGCGCCGTGGCGATCGGCCGGGCCTACCTGTGGGGCCTCGCCGCGGCCGGCCAGCCGGGCGTGGAGAACGTCTTCGAGATCCTGCGCAACGGCATCGGCTCGGGCCTGATGGGCCTGGGCCGCAGCTCGGTGCACGACCTCGTGCCCGAGGACATCATCGTCCCGCCGAACTTCACGCGGCAGGCCGTCGTCTAGGCCCGATCACGAACGACGGCCCCCTCCCGCATCACCGGGAGGGGGCCGTCGTCGTCAGGGGCGGTAGCGGTGGGATTCGAACCCACGGTGGGCAGAACCCACACGCGCTTTCGAGGCGCGCTCCTTTGGCCGCTCGGACACGCTACCGCCGACAAGGCTACGACACGCTCTCCTCGCGATGACGCCCGGGCCAGAACTCCAGGAGCAGCGCCGCGCACTCCGCCTCGCGCACCCCGCCGACCACTTCGGGGCGGTGGTTGAGGCGCCGGTCGCGGACCACGTCCCACAGCGAACCGACCGCGCCGGTGCGCGGTTCCCACGCGCCGAAGACGATCCGGTCGACCCGCGCGAGCACCGCGGCGCCGGCGCACATCGTGCAGGGCTCGAGGGTCACCACGAGCGTGCAGCCGCCCAACCTCCAGCCCCTATCGGCGTGCTCCTCCCTCTGGTGCCGGGCGGCCTCGCGCAGGGCCAGGACCTCGGCGTGGGCGGTGGGGTCGCCGAGCGCCTCGCGGGCGTTGGCGGCGGCCGCGAGCTCACGGCCGTCGGCGTCGAGCACCAGCGCCCCGACCGGGACGTCGTCACCGGAGGTCCGCGCGACCGCGATCGCGCGTTCCATCCAGAGGTCAGGCGTCAGCGGTCTCCACGACCTTCGCCAGCTCGTCCGCGAACCCGCAGCGGCGGGCGATCGCGGTGAGCTGCTCGTCCGGGTCGAGCTCGATCTCCTCGACGAGGACGGCGAGCTCGTCGGCGGGGACGCCGAGGTCCGCGAGCATCCCCAGGTCGCCCTCGGGCCACGGGTCGTCGTCGGCCTCGTCCTCGTCGGGCACCTCGAGGCGCAGCAGGTCGAGCACGTCGGCGGCGACGTCGTAGTCGAGCGCGGCGACCGCGTCGGAGAGCAGCAACGAGACCCCGCCGGGCGTCGGGCGCACGAGCACGAAGAACTCGTCGTCGACGTCGAGCATGCCCAGCACGGCACCGGTGGAGCGCAGCCCGCGCAGCGCGCTGATGGCCGAGTCGAGATCGGCCAGACTGCCGCGGTCCATCGCGACCGCGCGCCAGCGACCCTCTTCGCGCGTCACCGCCACGGCCCACCCGTCGAGGGGCGCGACGGTGCCCGCACCGCCGCGTGTCGCGGCGGAGCTTCCGGGGCCCTGACCTGCCATGGCACTACGGTAGGTCCGGGGAAGTCTCCAGTGGAAGTCCGGCGAGGTCGCGGGCGCCGGACGGTCGACAGCGCACTGCCTCCGGCCGTCCGGGGGGCGTCCGGACGGGTCGGATCGCGGCGGCGACACGGCGGGGGTGCCAGGATCGGACGGGTGAGCGCTCCGGAGCGGCGAACGGGGAGCCTCGGAGCAGGCGGGCGGGCGGCGCACCGCGCCCCCGAGCGGGCCCTGCTCGCCGAGGCACGCGGCCTGCAGCCGCGCACCGTGGCGCTGCGCCGCGTCCTGCACCGCCACCCCGAGATCGGGCTGTCGCTGCCGGTCACCCAGGCCGCGGTGCTGAGCGACCTGCGGGACCTCCCGCTGGAGATCACCACCGGGCGCGGGTGCAGCTCGGTGGTCGGCGTGCTGCGCGGCGCCCGGCCCGGGCCGACGGTGCTCGTGCGCGCCGACATGGACGCCCTGCCGCTGACCGAGGAGACCGGCCTCGCGTTCGCCTCCGAGGACGACGGCGCGATGCACGCGTGCGGGCACGACCTGCACACCGCGATGCTCGCCTCGTCCGCCCGACTGCTGTCGGGACGCCGCGAGCGTCTCGCCGGCACCGTGGTGTTCATGTTCCAGCCCGGCGAGGAGGCCCACCACGGCGCACGGACCATGATCGAGGAGGGCCTGCTCGGCGACGGGTCACCGGGCGGCGCCCCGGAGTCGGCGATGGCCCTGCACGTCACCTCGCGGCTGTCCGCGGGCACGCTGCAGACCCGCCCGGACTCGATCATGGCGTCGTCGGACGACCTCCACGTGCGGGTCGTCGGCAGCGGCGGCCACGCCTCGGCGCCGCACGACGCGCTCGACCCCGTGCCGGCGGCCGCGGCGATGGTGGGCGCGCTGCACACGATGATCACCCGGCGGGTCAGCGCGTTCGACCCGGCCGTGCTGACGATCGCGCACATCACCGCGGGGACCACGACGAACGTGATCCCGGAGAGCGCCCTGCTCGAGGGCACGGTGCGCACGCTGTCCGAGGAGACCCGCGCGCGGGTGCTCGCCGAGGTGGAGCAGGTGTGCCGCGGGATCGCGGCGGCGCACGGCTGCACGTGCGAGGTCGAGATCGAGGCCGGCTACCCCGTCACCGTCAACGACCCCGAGGTCGCCGAGCGCGTGGCCGACGTCGGCCGCTCGGTCCTGGGCTCGCGCTTCGTGGAGCCGATGCCCGACCCGATCATGGGGTCCGAGGACTTCTCCTACGTGCTGGGCCGCGTGCCCGGGGCGCTGGCGTTCCTGGGCGCCTGCCCGTCGGACGTCGACCCGGCCGAGGCGCCGCCCAACCACTCCAACCGCGTCGTGTTCGACGAGGACGCGATGGTCGCCGGGGTCGCCCTGTACAGCGGGTACGTCATGGACGCGCTGAGGCCGCGCTGAGGCCGCGCTGACCCGCCCGTTCGGGCGCATCGTCCTCACTCTCGCGGGTCGCCCTAGTGTCGGTCGGCGTGGAATCCGCAGGTGCCACCCTCGCCGCCGCGCAGACCCGTCCGGTGTGCGTCATCGGGCTCGGCCTCATCGGCGGCTCGCTGCTGCGCGCCGCCGCCGACGCCGGCCGCCACGCCTGGGGCGCGTCCGCCTCGACCACCACCGCCGAGAAGGCGGCCGCCGACGGCTACGACGTCGCCGCCTCGGTCGACGAGGCCCTCGCCCGGGCCGCCGCCGAGGACGCACTGGTCGTGCTGGCGGTCCCCCTCACCGCGCTGGACGACGTGCTCGCCGTCGTCGCCCGTGAGGCGCCCACGTGCCGGCTCACCGACGTCACCAGCGTCAAGGAGCCGGTGACCGAGGCCGTCGCCCGCCGGGCGCCCGCGACCCGGTTCGTCGGCGGCCACCCGATGACCGGCACCGAGTTCTCCGGGTGGGACGCCGGCTCGCTGCAGCTGTTCCACGAGAAGGTCTGGGTGGTCGCCACCGAGGACGACGCCGACCTCGACGTCTGGGTGGACGTCGCCGCGCTGGCCCTGGCCGGCGGCGCCGTGGCCGTGCCGGCCGCCGCCGACGAGCACGACCTCGCCGTCGCCCGCATCTCCCACCTCCCCCACCTCTTCGCCGCGGTGCTCGCGTCCGTGGGCGCGGACGGGGGCGAGCTGGCCATGGCCCTCGCTGCCGGCTCGTTCACCGACGGCACGCGCGTCGCCGCCACGCGCCCCGAGCTGACCGCGGCGATGTGCGAGGGCAACCGCGCCGCACTGCTGTCGTCGCTCGACGACGCCCTCGGCCGCCTCGGCGCGGCGCGGGGCTCGCTGGCCTCCACCGGCGGCCTGCTGGCGACGCTCTCGGCCGGGCACGAGGGCCGGACGGCGCTGGACGAGGCGCGGCGCGCCCGGCGCGAGGTGCGGATCGACCTCGAGGGCACGCCGGCGGAGTTCCTGGAGGAGATGCGCGAGCTCGGCCGGACCGGGGGGCGCGTCATCGGCTGGAGCGAGGAGGCGCTGGACGCCGCGGACGAGGCCCTAGGGGTCGTGGAGGAGTAGGGCTGCGCCGCCCCCGACCTCGTCGTCGACCTGCACCTCGTGGTCGTCGCCGGTGACCGCGTCGGGTGCCGCGGCGGTGTGGTCCCTGATCGATCGCTGGTCGATCGCGGCCCAGCTCCGTCACCGGGCGGGACCCTGACGCGCCCCGCTCCGACCGCTCAGAACAACGTGTCGTGCTGCGGCGTGCGCCCGCGGCGGGCGTGCCGGGGACGGCGCGACGGGGCCGGGACCTGCGCCGGCTCCGGCGCACGGCTGAGGTCGGGGACGGGGGCTCCGGTCCCGGCACGGCTGGGGTCGACGCGCACCCAGTCGCCCCCCGAGTCGCCGGAGCGGTAGGGCGTGCCGCGGCGCTTGGCGATGATGCCCGACAGGCGCTGGTCGACGACGCCCGCGAGCAGCGCGGGGCCGTCGTCGTAGGCCGGCGAGATCTGGATGCGGGTCGCCCGCGACAGATCCAGGCGCGCCAGGACGGCGCGCCGTTCCTCGAGGGGCCGGGGGTCGAGCGGGACGCCGTAGAGCCGCACGACGTCGTAGACCATGAACACCGCGGGCCGCTCGCGGGCCAGGTCGCGGGCGCGGCGGGGGTCGGCGACCTCGAGGCGCTCGCCGAGGGCTCCGGCGGACGGGCTGCCGCCGTCGAGCATCACGGCCTCGCCGTCGAGCAGGCCGTCGGCGACGGCGTCGACGAGGCCGGCGAACTCGGGGAAGCGGGCGGTGACGTCCTCGCCGTCGGCGGTGCAGAGGGTCAGGACGCCCTCGTCGACGTCGGCGAGGAGCCGGACGCCGGCCCAGTCGACCTCGTAGCTCCAGGCGGCCCCGACCGGCAGATCGCCGGGAACGGGGAGCATCGGGAGCACCTCGTCATCGTGCTACGGGACGCCGACAACACCCGGGACCGGGGTCGGCGCGTCGTTGGGTGGGACGAATGGGGCTCCTGCGGCATGCTGGACCCCGACGCACGGTGAGGAGACCACGCACCGTGCCCACCGAGAGGGGCCGAAGATGCGCGCGATCTGGAACGGCGCCGTGTCGTTCGGGCTCGTGAACGTTCCGGTGCGGCTCTACGCCGCCACCACGAACCACGACATCCGTTTCCACCAGGTGCACGAGGTCGACGGCGGGCGCATCCGCCAGAAGCGGACGTGCTCGGTCTGCGGCGAGGAGGTCCAGTACTCCGAGATCGCCAAGGGGTACGAGACCGACGACGGCCAGCTGATCATGCTGGACGACGACGACCTGTCGACGCTGCCGGTGGCGAGCGGCCACGAGATCGACGTCGTGCAGTTCGTGCCGTCCGAGCAGATCGACGCGCTGCTGCTCGACAAGAGCTACTACCTCGAGCCGGAGAACAAGGCGGTCAAGCCCTACGCCCTGCTGCGCGAGGCGTTGCGCGAGACCGACCGCATGGCCGTGGTGAAGGTGGCGCTGCGCCAGCGGGAGACCCTGGCGCTGCTGCGGGTGCGCGACGAGGCGATCGTGCTGCAGACGATGCTGTGGCCCGACGAGGTCCGCGAGCCCGAGTTCGAGACGCTGCGCACCGAGGTCGACCTGCGCCCGCAGGAGCAGCAGATGGCCGCGTCGCTGGTCGAGAGCCTGTCGGGCGACTTCGAGTCCGACCAGTTCGAGGACGACTACCGCCAGGCGATGGTCGACCTCATCGAGTACAAGCGCGAGCACGGCGGCGGGCGCCCGGCGCCGGAGCCGGCCGCGGCCGACGAGGGCGACGACATGACCGACCTGCTCACCGCGCTGCGCCGCAGCGTCGAGGCGGCCGGCGGCAAGGCCCCCGCGGAGGAGCCCGCCGCGGCGTCGGCCGGCGCGTCGGAGGCGACCGCCACCGAGGAGGCGCCGGCGGAGGAGAAGCCCAAGCGTCCGCGGTCCCGCACGAAGAAGACCGAGGAGAAGACCGAGGAGGCCGCGGCCGAGACGCCGAAGAAGTCCTCGTCGCGGTCGAAGAAGAAGGCCGACGACGACGAGGACACCGCGACGGCGAAGGGCCGGCGCACCAAGACCGCCTGAGCCGGATCAGCGGCCCAGCGCCTCCTGGTCGGGCACCTCGTAGCCCTGGTCCTCGATGGCGTCGACGAGCGTGCGGACGGTCACGGCGTCGTCGTGGTCGACGAGCACCGAGCGGGCGTCGACGTCGACCTCGACGGCGGCGACCCCGTCGAGCGGGCCGACGGCGCCCTCGATCGACGCCTTGCAGTGACCGCAGTGGATCTCGGGTACCGACAGCGTGGTGCTGGTCATCGCCGTGCCTCCGTTTCGTCGCGTCGGGGCCGGGGGAGCCCGTCGCGTCCACGGCACCGTCCCGTGCAGGGCCCGGTGCGATACCCCCTGAGGGTAATCACGACGCGAGGGAGTGCTGCGACGACCATGGCCGAGAACGGATCGCTTGAGGGCAGGACCGTCATGTTCCTCTGCGCCAAGGAGGGCACCGAGCAGGTCGAGCTGACCGAACCCTGGAAGGCGGTGCAGGAGGCCGGCGGCACCCCGGTGCTCGTCTCCGAGACGCCCGGTTCCATCCAGGCCTTCAACCACCTCGACAAGGGCGACCGCTTCGACGTCGACGCGGTCATCACCCAGGTCAAGATCGAGAACTACGACGCGCTCGTGCTGCCGGGTGGGGTGGCCAACCCCGACCTGCTGCGCACGATCCCGGACGTCGTCCAGGTCGTCGGGCAGTTCTTCGCCAACCGCAAGCCGGTGGCCGCGATCTGCCACGCCCCGTGGACGCTCATCGAGGCCGACGTCGTCCGCGGCCGTCGCATGACCTCGTTCCCGAGCATCGCGACTGACCTGCGCAACGCCGGCGCCGAGTGGGTCGACGAGGAGGTCGTGGTCGACCAGGGCCTCGTGACCAGCCGCAACCCCGACGACCTGCCGGCGTTCTGCCGAACGCTCGTCGAGGAGTTCGCCAACGCCCCGACGCCCGCCCACGCGCTGTCGGCCGACCAGGCCTGACCGCACAGCGGCTCCACTGCGACGCACGGACGCCGGCCGGCCCCCGAACGGGGCTGGCCGCCGTCGTCGCGCGGAGCACACCTGCGGCCGGACATACTCCCGCCCATGCGCAGACGCACCACCCGTCCGGGTCGGACCGTGGCCGCCGTCGGTCTG
>CADCTH010000215.1 GCA_902805495.1 uncultured Actinomycetospora sp. | reverse complement strand
TTCGCGAGGTGGCCCGGCAGCTCGGCGCGCAGGCGCAGCGGCGTCCGCCCCACCGACCGGTACACCGCCATCGCCGACTCCACGGCCGCGGGGGACGTCCCCTCGCCGGGCACGACCTCGACGAGCGGGACGAGGTGGGGCGGGTTGAAGGGGTGCCCGACGAGCACCCGCTCGGGGTGCCGGGGCGCGCCCCGGGCGAGGTCGGTGGGCCGCAGCATCGACGAGCTGCTGGCGATCACCACCTCGGGCCGGGCCGCGCCGTCGAGGCCGGCGAGCAGCGCGTGCTTGACGTCGAGGCGCTCGGGGCCGTTCTCCTGGACGAAGTCCGCCTCGGCGACGGCCGCGGCGGGGTCGTCGGTGAACGCCACCGCGTCGCCGACCGCCGCCCGCAGGCGCTCCTCGGCCCCCGGCGCGGGGTCGCTGGCGACGACGTCGTGGCCGTGGGCGAGGAACAGCGTCGCCCAGCTCGCGCCGATGACCCCGGTCCCGACGACCGCGATCTTCATGGTCGAGCTCCCCTATCGGCGTGCTCCCCTGAACGCTTCGTCTCCGCCTTCATGCCCGCGCGTCCACGAACGGCTCCAGGGCCGCCGGGTCGACCAGCGAATCGCGGGACGCGACGGTGTCGGGGTCGGCGCCGAGCAGGATCCGCTTGGCCGGGACCTCGAGCTTCTTGCCGGTGCGGGTGCGCGGCACGGCGGGCAGCGCGAGGACGCGGTCGGGGACGTGGCGCGGCGAGAGCGCCGTGCGCAGCTCGGCGCGCACCCGGGCGACGAGCGCGTCGTCCACCGCGTGGCCCGGCGCCGGCACGACGAACAGCAGCAGCTCGCCGGGTCCGCCCGCCGGGTCCTCGAGGTGCACGACGAGGCTGTCGGTGATCTCGGGCATCTCCTCGACCACGGCGTAGAACTCCGCGGTGCCGAGGCGCACCCCGCCGCGGTTGAGCGTCGCGTCCGAGCGCCCCGAGACCACGACCGAGCCGGAGGGGGAGAACCGGACCCAGTCCCCGTGGCGCCACACGCCCGGGTAGGTGTCGAAGTAGGCGGCGCGCAGCCGCGAGCCGTCGTCGTCGCCCCAGAAGAACAGCGGCATCGACGGCATGGGCGACCGGATGACCAGCTCGCCGCGCTCGCCGACCACCTCGTGGCCGTCCTCGTCGAACGCCGCGGTGTCGACGCCCAGCTCGCGACCGGAGATCTCGCCCTCGACGACCTCCTGCCACGGGCCGCCCTGGACGATGCCGCTGCAGACGTCGGTGCCGCCGCTGCCGACGAGCAGCAGGACGTCGGGCCCGAACTCCGCGGCCACCCACCGGTAGCCCTCGGGGGGCAGCGGGCTGCCGGCGACGCAGATCTGGCGCAGCGGGCCCAGGTCGGCGTCGCGCGCCGGGTGCAGGCCCTCGGCGCGGCAGGCCATGAGGAAGCCGGGGGAGGTGCCGAAGTGCGTGGCCCCCGCCCGCGCGGCCAGGCGCCACTGCCACGCGAGGTCGGGGTGCAGCGGGTTGCCGTCGACGAGGATCAGCGCGGCGCCGTGGAGCAGTCCCGAGACCAGGGCGTTCCACATCATCCAGGCGGTCGTGGTGAACCACAGCAGGCGGTCGCCGGGCTGGACGTCCCACGCCAGACCGTGGTTCTTGAGGTGCTCGACGGTGATCCCGCCGTGCCCGTGCACGATCGCCTTGGGCTTGCCGGTGGTGCCCGACGAGAACAGCACGCTCAGCGGGTGGTCGAACGGCACCGGGTCGTAGCGCGGCTCGGCCGGGGCGTCGAGCAGCTCCGACCACGCGAGCGCGTCGGGCACGGAGCCCGGGCCGTAGGGCACCTCCACGACGTGGCGCACGCTCGGCAGCGCCGCGCGCAGGGCGGCGACCTCGGCGGTGCGGTCGATCGGCTTGTCGCCGTAGACGTACCCGCCGACCGCGAGCAGCACGGTGGGCTCGATCTGGGCGAAGCGGTCGATGACGCTGCGCGCGCCGAACTCGGGCGCGCACGAGGCCCACACCGCCCCGAGGCTCGCCGTGGCGAGGTGGGCGACCACGGTCTCGGGGATGTTCGGGGCGTAGGCGGCCACCCGGTCGCCGGCGCGCACGCCGAGGCGCTCGAGGCCCGCGCGGGCGCGGGCGACGGCGTCGCGCAGGTCGCGGCGGGTCCACTCCTGCGGCTCCCGGGTCTGGGAGTGGGCGAGGAGCACGGTGTCGTCGTCGCCGCTGCCCGCCGGGCCCTCGACGGCGCGCTCGGCGTAGTTGAGCGTCGCACCCGGGAACCACACCGCCCCCGGCATCTCGCGCCGGGCGAGCACCGCCTGCGGGGCGTCGTGGAACGGGACGGCGAAGAACGCCGCGACCGCCGACCAGAAGCCGTCGAGGTCGGTGACCGACCAGCGCTGGAGGGCGTCGTAGTCGTCGAACCGCAGGTCCCGCTCGGCGGCGAGCCAGGCGACGAAGCGGGCGGTGACCGTGCCCTCGGGAGGTCCCGCGGTCGGTGCAGCCATCAGCGGACCTTCCCCGCGCGCCCGTCCAGGAACGCCGTCATCCGTTGCTGGGCCTCGGGGCTGCTCGAGGTGATCGCGGCCATCAGGGCCTCCAGGAAGAAGCCGTCGTCGTCGCTCGCCGCGGCGATGCGCGGCAGGGCCTGCAGGACGGCGAACGTGCTCGCCGGCGGGTTCTCGGCGATGCGGTGGGCCAGCTCGAGGGCCAACGCGGCGCCGCCCCCGGGCTCGGTGAGGTAGGTGGCGATGCCGAGCTCCCGGCCCTCCTCGGCGTCGAGGACCCGGCCGGTGAGCATCATGTCGGTCATCCGGTGCACGCCGATGAGGCGTGGGATGCGGACCGACCCGCCGCCGCCGACGAACAGGCCGTGGCGCCCCTCGGGCAGGGCGTAGAAGGTGCTTGGCTCGGCGACGCGGACGTGGGTCGCGGCCGCGAGCTCGAGCCCGCCGCCCACCACCGCGCCCTTGAGGACGGAGACGACCGGCAGCCGGCCGCGCTCGATGCGCTCGAAGGCGCGGTGCCAGAAGCGGGAGTGCTCGACCCCGGCGACGGCGTCGGTGGCGCCGAGCTCCGCGAGGTCGAGGCCGGCGCAGAAGTGGTCGCCCTCGGCGTCGAGCACGACGGCCCGGACGTCGGGCGGGGGCGCCGAGAAGAAGGACTCGAGGCCGAGGACCGTGCGGTCGTCGAGCGCGTTGCGCTTGGCCGGCCGCGCGAGCCGCAGCACGGCCACCGGGCCGTCGCGGTGCAGCGTCAGCGACCGGGGCAGCAACGACGCCACGGCGGCGGGCTCGCTCACTCCGACTCCTTCGTCGTCGTCGTCATCGTCGTCGTCATCGTCGTCCCTGCCCGACGTGGCGGGACCCACGCGCGGTATCAGGAAGCTTGATACTAAGCTCTGTCCGGTGTGCGCGGAAGAGTGGGGACGATGACGGCGACCGGACCCACGCTGCTCTACGCGGTCAAGCAGGTCGAGCTCGCCGTCCGCGCGCACCTCGACGAGCTGCTGCGGCCCACCGGCTGCACCGTGCCGCAGTGGACGGCGCTCACCGTCCTCTCCCGCCGCGAGGGCCTGACCGGGGCCGAGCTCGCGCGCAACGCGTTCGTCAGCCCGCAGGCGATGGGCGACCTCCTCGCCGCGCTCGAGCGCGGGCGCTGGATCACCCGGACGCCCGACCCGGCCCACGGCCGGCGCGTGCTCATCGGCCTGTCCGACGAGGGGCGGCGGCTGCTCGCGACCGTCGGGCCGGGCGCCGACGCCGTCGAGCAGCGCATGGTCGACGGCTTCGACCCCGACGAGCAGGCCGCGCTGCGCGCCATGCTCAACCGCTGCCGGACCAACCTCGTCTCGTAGGGCGAGGCCGGGCGCGGCCGGTCAGCCGCGGGCCGCGTCCTCGTCGGGGATGACGTCGAGGTCGGCCGCGCGGGCGCGGGCACCCGGCTCGTAGGCCCCGTAGAGCTCGCGGAACAGCGCGTGCGCGGGCTCGGCGGGCCAGTCGGGCGGCAGGTGCCGGCGGGGGAGACGCGGGTCGCGGCGCACGGCCTGCAGCCAGTCGGTCTGTAGCAGGAGCTGGGCGGCGAGCGGGTCGGGCAGGTCCGGGCGCGTCGCGGGGTCGGCCCAGCGGTCCCGGAACGCCGCGTAGCGCCCGGCGAGGGCGGGCAGGTCCCACGCGTCGCGGACCAGGGCGTCCACGTCGGTCGGGGCGACGGCGCGGGCGTCGAAGGCGCGCAGGCGCCCGTCGAGCCCCAGGCCCTCGCCGAGCGCCCGCACGTCGACCTCGGTCGGCGCGATCCACAGCCCGCCCTGCAGCGGCCCGAACCCCGCCCAGACCAGGCGCGCGCGCAGCAGGTGCCGCTCGCGCTGCCACGCGTCGGGCAGCGAGAACGAGAGCAGCGTCCAGGAGCCGTCCCAGCGGGTGTTGACGACGTCGGTGCGCCAGATGCGGGCGTCGCCGTCGCGCAGGACCTCACGGGTGGCGGGCGTCGGGCCGACGTAGACCTGCCGGCCCCGGCGCACGCGGTGCAGCTGCTCGCGGCGCGCCATGCGGCTCACCGTCGAGCGGGTCGCGTGCTCGGAGACCCCCGCGCGGTGCAGGACGTCGACGAGGCTGCTCGTGGCCACGTGGACGCCGCGGCCCAGCAGGTAGCCGCCGAGGAAGGTCAGCAGGATCGCCTGGGGGCGGGGCGCGTCGGCGTCGGCCGCCTCGTCGGCGTGCTCGAGGGCCTCGGACACGCGGGGAGCGTAGCGCTCCTGATGTTGGGCACATCGTTGACGGCCGTTCGCGCTTTGCCTACATTGGCTCCGACCGTGACCGCGACCACAGGAGGTCGGCGTGGCCGAGACCGACGCCCACTCGCGGACCCAGCTCCGGCGGGCGGTGCTGTCCAGCTACCTGGGCAGCGTCATCGAGTACTACGACTTCCTGCTCTACGCGACGGCGTCGGCCGTGGTGTTCGCGAAGGTCTTCTTCTCGACGCTCGACCCGCTCGTGGGCACGGTCGCGAGCTTCGGGACGCTGGCCACCGGCTACCTCGCGCGCCCGCTCGGCGGCATCCTGTTCGGGCACTTCGGCGACCGCGTCGGCCGCAAGAAGATGCTGGTCACCACCATGACCCTCATGGGCGTGGTCAGCGTCCTCATCGGGGTGCTGCCCACCTACGCCCAGATCGGGGTGTGGGCGCCGATCCTGCTGGTGCTGCTGCGCGTGCTGCAGGGCGTCGCGGTCGGCGGCGAGTGGGGCGGTGCGGTGCTCATGTCCGCCGAGCACGCGACGTCGCGGCGCGGGCTGTGGGCGAGCTTCACCAACGCGGGCGCGCCCAGCGGCATGGTGCTCTCCACCGTCGCGCTCGCGGGCGCCGCCGCGATCGCCGGCGAGCAGGGGTTCCTCACCTGGGGATGGCGCATCCCGTTCCTGCTCAGCGCCGTGCTGCTCGCGATCGGCCTGTTCGTGCGCGCCCGCGTCGAGGAGACGCCGGTCTTCGCCCGCGCGAGCGCCGACGCCCGCCCGTCGACGCCACCGCTGCTCGAGGTGCTGCGCCGCCACCCGCGCAACCTCCTGCTCTCGATCGGCATCGGCTTCGGCGCGTTCGTGGCCCAGGGCGTGCTCACGACGTTCGTCATCGCCTACGCGGTGCAGGCCGGCTTCGCGCGCCAGACCGTGCTCAACGCGCTGACGGTGTCCTCGATCGCCGCGGTGTTCGGGATCGTGGGGTTCGCGGCGCTGTCCGACCGCGTCGGCCGGCGACCCGTCGTGCTCGTCGGCGCGCTGGCCATGACCGTCTGGGCGTTCGTGCTCTTCCCGCTGGTCGACTCCGGCTCCACCGGCCTGCTCGTGCTCGCCGTCGTCGTCGGGCAGGGCGTGGTGCACGCGGCGATGTACGGCCCGCTGGCCGCGCTCTACACCGAGCTGTTCTCCACCCGCGCCCGCTACACCGGCGCCTCGCTGGGCTACCAGATCGCCGGCATCGGCGCCGGGCTCGGCCAGGTGGTGTTCGCGACCGTGCTCCAGGGCTCGGGCAGCGTGCTCTGGGTGTCCGTGGTGATCGCGGCGTGCTGCGTGCTCACGGTGGTCTGCGTGGCCCTGGCGGGGGAGACGAGCGGGCAGAGCCTCGACGCGCACGACGCCGGCACCGGCGCCGCGAGCACCCGGCGGACCCCCGTGTCCTGATCGCCGGGAGCCGCACATCGCAACCCGATCGTCACCCGCAGACCTCACACCTGCCTCACAGTGTGCGTCCGGGGGCGAGCGGGAGGAGACGCGGATGGCGGAGCAGGTCAGGTCGACTCCGGGGACGAGCACGGGCAGCGACTACCTCGCGGCGCGGCAGCTCAAGGCCGGTTCGGCGAGCTGGGTCCTGCTCGCCGGACTCGGCGTCGCGTACGTGATCTCCGGCGACTACGCCGGCTGGCACTTCGGCCTCGCGCAGGGCGGCTGGGGCGGGCTCGCGATCGCCGCGGTGCTCATGGCCGTCATGTACGCGTGCATGGTGCTCGGCCTCGCCGAGATGTCCTCGGCGCTCCCGGCCGCGGGCGGCGGCTACACGTTCGCCCGCGTCGCCATGGGCCCGTGGGGCGGGTTCGCGACGGGGGCGGCGATCCTGCTCGAGTACGCCGTGGCCCCGGCGGCCATCGCCACCTTCATCGGCGGCTACGTCGAGTCCCTCGGCCTGTTCGGGATCACCGACGGCTGGTGGGTCTACCTCGCCTGCTACGTGCTCTTCGTCGGGATCCACCTGCTCGGGGTGGGCGAGGCGCTCAAGGCCACGTTCGTCATCGCCGCGATCGCGCTGGCCGGGCTGGTCCTCTTCGCGATCGGCGCGGTCGGGTCCTTCGACGCCGCGAACCTCACCGACATCCCCGTCACCGACGCCGCCGGCGCCTCGCCGCTGCTGCCGCTCGGCCTGGTCGGGGTGTGGGCGAGCTTCCCGTTCGCGATCTGGTTCTTCCTCGCGGTCGAGGGCGTCCCGCTCGCCGCCGAGGAGGCACGCGACCCCGCGCGGGCGGTGCCGCGCGGGATCATCGTCGCGATGGCGATCCTGGCGGTGAGCGCGGCCGCCGTCCTGGTCCTCGGGCCCGGAGCGCAGGGCGCGCTCGGTCTGTCCACCAGCGAGAACCCGCTGGTCAGCGCGCTGGAGGCCGGCTCCGGCGGGTCGACCTGGATCTCCACCACGGTCAACTACATCGGGCTGCTCGGGCTGATCGCGAGCTTCTTCTCGATCATCTACGCCTACTCGCGCCAGACCTTCGCCCTCTCGCGTGCCGGCTACCTGCCCCGCGCGCTGTCGAAGACCAACGGCCGCAAGGCGCCGACGCTGGCGCTGATCATCCCCGGCGCCATCGGCTTCGTGCTCGCCGCGTTCGGCAACGGCGACATCCTCATCAACCTCGCCGTGTTCGGGGCGACGCTGTCCTACGTGCTGATGATGGTGGCCCACCAGGTCCTGCGCATCCGCAACCCCGACATGCCCCGGCCCTACCGGACGCCGGGCGGGCGCGTCACCACCGGCGTCGCCCTGGTGCTCGCGCTCGCGGCCGTGGTGGCCACGTTCCTCGTCGACGTCGTGGCGGCCCTGTGCGCGCTCGGGGCGTTCGCGGTGCTCATGGCGTGGTTCGGCTTCTACTCACGTCACCACCTCGTCGCCGCGGCGCCGGACGAGGAGTTCGCGGCCCTGGCCGCGGCGGAGGAGGAGGTGCGGTGAGCATGACGGGGCGAGCGCAGCGACGGGGAAAGTTCCGTACCACCCTCGGCGGGCACTCCCACACCTTCGCCGACCTGCGCGAACTGCTCGCGAAGGCCACGCCCATGCGCTCCGGCGACGTGCTCGCCGGGGTCGCCGCGGCGTCGGCCGCCGAGCGGGTCGCGGCCCAGACCGTGCTGGCCGACGTCCCGCTGGCGCACTTCCTCGACGAGGCCGTCGTGCCCTACGAGGACGACGACGTCACCCGGCTGATCCTCGACACCCACGACGCCGACGCCTTCGCCCCGGTCCGGTCGCTGACCGTCGGCGGCTTCCGCGACTGGCTGCTGTCGTGGGAGGCCGACACCGCCGCGCTCACCGCCCTGGCCCCCGGGCTCACACCCGAGATGGTCGCGGCGACGAGCAAGCTCATGCGCGTCGGCGACCTGGTCGCGATCGCCCGCAAGACCCGCGTCGTCACCGGGCTGCGCACGACGATCGGGCTGGAGGGACGCCTGGCCACCCGCCTGCAGCCCAACCACCCGACCGACGACGCCGTCGGCATCACCGCCTCGCTCGTCGACGGACTGCTGCACGGCGCGGGCGACGCGGTGGTCGGCATCAACCCGGCCACCGACCGCCCCTCGACGGTCCGCGCGCTCCTCGAGCTCGTCGAAGACGCCCGGCAGCGCCTCGACGCCCCGATCCAGTCGTGCGTGCTCACCCACGTGACGACCACGCTGGAGCTGCTCGAACAGGGGGCGCCGGTCGACCTCGTCTTCCAGTCCGTGGCCGGGACGCAGGCCGCGAACCGCGGCTTCGGGGTCACGCTGGACCAGCTGCGCGAGGCCCACGCGGCGGCCTCGGAGCTCCACCGCGGGTCGGTCGGGAACAACGTCACCTACTTCGAGACCGGGCAGGGCTCGGCGCTGTCCGCCGACGCCCACCACGGCGTGGACCAGCAGACCCTCGAGGTCCGCGCGTACGCCGTGTGCCGGGCGTTCGACCCGCTGCTGGTCAACACCGTGGTCGGCTTCATCGGGCCGGAGTACCTCTACGACGGCAAGCAGATCCTGCGCGCCGGGCTCGAGGACCACCTCTGCGGCAAGCTGCTCGGCGTCCCCATGGGCGTCGACGTCTGCTACACCAACCACGCCGAGGCCGACGCCGACGACACCGACACCCTGCTGCTGACCCTGGGCGCCGCGGGCTGCGCGTTCGTCATCACCGTGCCGGGCGGCGACGACATCATGCTCAACTACCAGTCGCTGTCGTTCCAGGACGTGCTGCAGGTGCGCCAGACGCTGGGCCTGCGTCCGGCGCCGGAGTTCGAGACGTGGCTGGGCTCGGTCGGCCTGCTCGACGACGCCGGCCGCGTGCCGCAGCTGGTGCCCGAGCCGATCCGGGCGTTGATGGGATGAGCAGCGACGTCAGCAGGGATCCTTGGGACACGCTGCGCGCCGCGACCCGTGCCCGCGTGGGCCTCGGGCGCGCCGGCGACGGGCTCTCGACGGCAGAGAACCTGCGCCTCGCCGCGGCCCACGCCCAGGCTCGCGACGCGGTGCACGCGCCGCTGGACGCCGACGCGGTGCTGGCGGCGCTGGGGGAGCGGGCGGGGCCGGTGGTGCGCTCGCGGGTGGCCGACCGGACCGAGTACCTCCAGCGTCCCGACCTCGGCCGGCGCCTCGCCGACGACCACGGCCTCGAGGGCGGCTCGTACGACCTGGCGGTCGTCGTCGCCGACGGCCTGTCGGCCCGGGCGGTCCAGGACCACGCGGTGGCGGTGGTCGACGCCCTGCTCCCGCGCCTCGAGGGCTGGTCGGTGGCCCCGGTGGTGGTGGCCGAGCAGGCCCGCGTCGCGCTGGGCGACGAGATCGCCGTGGCGCTGGGTGCGCGGATGGTCCTCGTGCTGATCGGCGAGCGACCGGGCATGTCGGCGCCGGACTCGCTGGGCGCCTACCTGACCTACGAGCCCCGCGTCGGCCGCGCCGACTCCGAGCGCAACTGCGTGTCCAACATCCGCCCGCCCGACGGGCTGACCCACGACGCCGCGGCCGAGGTGCTCGCCGCGCTGATGACCGAGTCGTTCCGCCTCGGGCTGTCGGGCGTCGGGCTCAAGGACACCGGCGCCGCGCTGCCGTCGGCGGCCGGCTGATCCCCGGGGCGGGGGCGCTACTGCTCGCCCCGCCTGCGTCCGGGCAGGCGGTCGACGACGCGGCCGAGGCGTTCGGTGGTGCCCTGCAGCGGGGCCAGGGCGTCGGCGAGCACCTTGATCTGCTCGTCGAGGTTGTCGATGCGCCCGGCGAGGGTGCGCAGGTCCGGGCTGACCTTCTGCAGCTCGCCGGCGGCGGTCGACAGCGCCGCGTCCAGGTTCGCCAGGCGCGGGGGGACGTCGGGGAACGTGGTGTCGGCGTGGCGGGCGAGCACCTCGACGTGGTCGATCGCGCCGGTGAGCTTGCGGACCTCGTCGATCGCGCCGGCCATCGCCTGCAGCGCGGGCGCGACCTCGGCGAGGTGGTGCAGGTCGTCGACGGCGCCCGAGAGAGCGTGGAGGTCGTCGACCGAGCCGGCCAGCGCCTGCAGTGTCGGCACGGCCTCGGCGAGCGCCGCGACCGTGCGCACCGCGTCGGCGAGGCGGGCCACGGTGGGCACGGCGTCGGCGAGGCGCTCGACGGTGCCCGTGGCGTCGGCGATCCGACCGAGGTCCGGGACGGCGTCCCCGATGCGGTCGAGGGTGCCGGTGGCGCCGGCGAGGGTCGCGAGGTCGTCGGTGGCGCCGGCCAGCGTGCCCAGGTGCGCCGCGGCGGAGGCGATCTCCTGCAGGGCCGGCACCGCGGTCGCGAGGGTCTCGAGCTCGCCGGCGGCGTCGCCGATCCGCTGCAGGGCGGGGACCACCCCGGCCAGCTGCTCGAGCACAGGCGCCGCCTCGCCCAGCTGCTGCAGGGCGGGCACGGCCTCGGAGAGCGCGGCGATGTCGCCGCGGGCCCGGCCGATCTCCTGC